>JAYUVJ010000257.1:0-18634 GCA_043754155.1 Acidimicrobiia bacterium | reverse complement strand
GAAGGACCGTTCGACCTCTTCGTAGATGTTCCCCGCCAAGTAGGGGTAAACCAGAGCCACAAATTATCCGAGCCCGACGTGCAGCAGTTCATCGAAGCGGCCCCGACAACTGAGGCGCGTAGCCCGCAACGGCCAGCGGCAGCTAACTCAGCTCAGCGACCGTATCAGCGTCGGCGAGGACCTTGTCCGACTCAAGATCAAATGCAAGGAACTTTCCCGCACACAGCTCAAGTTTCAGGTCGTCGAATGCCCACTCCGAAGGGATAAGCCCACAAGCGCGCAGTGAAGTGAAGTTGGATAAACGGGTTCCAACGTTGTTTCCTCAACGCCCACAAATGTTGTCTGAACCACAACAATCGTTACGAGATTTCAAAGATCTGAGAACCAGTTACTAACGGCGGGATGGCCGGATCGTTTTTGGGAGGTGATTTGTGGGCTTCGGAGACGTAATGTCTTTTGATCGAGGGTGGCGATAACGCCTGTTTAAGGTCACAAATGTCGTACGTTCGCTTGTTTGTCAAAGACCTTGTTCGGCGAGACGATAGTAAAGCGCTTCCGGACGTTCGACGTGAACGGTTAGGGCTGTTCGGCTCATCGAGACACTGAAATTGTCAAAAAACCCGATTTGGCCGAGGATCACGAAGAACTCTGCGTCCCACGGCTCGATAAAGCCAACCTCGGTCGTCCATTCAACAAAGTCGCCACCCTCCGAGTGATCGCGATGAAGGCGAAGAGTGACAAACGCGAACCGAGCCTCGACGACGCGTCCGCCGATTCCAAGCGTGAGCCGGTCGGTACTGTTCTTATCGATGCCCAATTCATCCATGAGCCATCCCGCAGCAAGAGTGTGCTCGCTACCGCTGTCGACCAGCGCGGCGGTAGGAAGTGGCTTGTTCGGCACCAAGCCGTATTGGCACGACGGGGCGAAAGACTGGGCGGCCGCGTCGAGGTCGTTCGAGTTCGAGGTACTCGAAGTTTCAGCCGCTGGGTGGGAGTTCAGCCAAGTCCAACCCGCAACGGTGAGTCCGCAGCGGGCACTCGAAGGATCATCGCGTTTTGGATCCGCTTTGCCCGCACTATACGCATCAGAGCTTCGGGACTATCGGCGGACGCGACGACCTCGTCGTTGTCCATGTCGACAGCGACGACCTTGCCTTCGAATCCCTCGACGTGCAACACTCGACCTTGCATTAGCAAGAGCCTATGCCCCGCTCGGTGCTCGCGTCATCAGGGTTTCCAACGTCGTCTGCTTAGGGCCACACTTTCGATAACTCTGGTCGCTTCGCTCCCCATTGCGTGCGGGGATGCTTCATTGTCGACGGGGCCCCAACCCCATCGACGGGTGGCCCGTTCCGCCGGAGTTCTGGTTGACTGGACATGGGGTGCTGAGAGCGTCTAGTTAGAAAGTGTTTGCTGATGGCCGGATCGAAGTTCTCCTGACACTTGAGGGTTTTGGCCACGAGTTTGAAACAACGCTTGACAACGATGAACACCTGAAGTGGATTGCCCACCAGGTAACAGGTGTCGGGATTAGCCGGATGGAACTCCCTCTTGCGAGCTGACGGTGATCAGCGACGACGATGTCGTGTTCCGGCGGGTTCCAAGTGCTTCGTACACCGTTGATGAATCGACTGGTCTACGGAGGCCTTCTTCGGACTGCTTTCGAGGGCATCCAGTTTGGCTAATTATGCGGGAATCAATGCCGCCGACGCTGTATGCGGGGCGCGTTTGGGGCAACGTGCAGCGGGTGAAGTTTCTGCGCCGACGCTGGTCTCGGACCGGTTGCTTGAATATCTCATCTCCCTACGGTTGTCTGGCTCGATTGCAGCCTTAAGAAGCTGCGCTCGCTTCACGATGTGGCGAACGGCCAGACCCAGCGAGCGACGAAAAGACCCCTTCTGCGCTGCCTCAAGCGGTAGGTTCTTGAGTAGATCATGGGAAATTCAAACCTGCTTCTGGCCTTTGACCTCATTGGCATTTTCGTGTTTGCCATTGCTGGCGCGCTCGCTGCGGTCGAAAAGGACCTGGACATCTTTGGACTCGTGGTAGTCGCCGGAGTTTCAGGAATCGGCGGGGGATTGATTCGCGACGTGCTCCTTGGACATACTCCGCCTGCGGCATTCCGCGACTCTCGCTACTTGATCACGCCCGCCATTGCCGCAGTTTTGGTGTTCTACCTGCATCGCCATGTTCACCGACTCCGCGTAGTGCTAACGGTGCTCGATGCCGCGGGGCTTGCCCTCTTTACCGCAGCTGGAGTGGAACGAGCCTTAACGTTGCATCTCGGCCCATTCGCAGCCGTCGGTATTGGCGTTATCGCGGCCATCGGTGGTGGCGTTTTGCGCGACTTACTCCTGCGAGAAATCCCGCTGGTGCTCCGCAAAGAGATCTATGCGGTTGCCGCTGTGATCGGTGCGGTGGTCCTGGTGATCGGCTCCAAACTTGAGGTCGAACGAACCCTACGTTCGCTTACCGCTATCGGAATCGTTTTTGGGATTCGTGTCGTGGCCGTGCAACGAGCTTGGGATGCACCTCGCCCCAAGCCCGTCGACGGCGACCTCAATCTCCCGTAGTCAACCTCGACATCTCGTCGGCAAGGCAAAGATCTTCACCGACTGAGCAGCAAAAGTGGGGCAAACGAATTGCATTGCATTACGCCAAATTGATGCGAGGCAACGGTTCTGCCTCGCATCGACCTCGATGAGCGCTTGGTTTAGTGCTGCGCTGCTTCATGCTCCAATTGCGACGCGAAGCGCGCTCGGGCGGCTGCTCGACGAGTCGGTAGGTGTGCTGATGGCCAGAGTCCTTCGTTGGGCTGGTAGCCCTTCAACAGCTGGGTGGCCAGGGTGATCTTGTGCACTTCAGTGGGACCGTCGGCTATGGCCATAACTTGTGCTCCAACCATCATGCGGGAGAAAGGCATTTCGTTAGAAATTCCCAATGCTCCGTGGAGATGCATGGCTCGCTGCACCACGTCGTGATACACCTTGGGCATCGCAACTTTCACTGCGGCAATGTCTTTACGGACCCGCTTGTAGTCATTGTGCTTATCAATCAACCACGCAGTTCGTAGAACTAGCAAACGGAACTGTTCGATCTCGATCCAGCTATCGGCAATCTTCTCCTGCGTCATTTGCATCGAGGCCAATGACCCGGCCCGCGTTGCGCGCGACACCGCTCGTTCGCACATCATGTCGAAGGCTTTACGTAGTTGGGCAATGGTACGCATGGCGTGATGAATTCGTCCTCCGCCCAGGCGAGTTTGGGCAATTACGAACGCGCCACCTTCCTCTCCAAGTAAATGATCCGCGGGAATTCGCACGTCGGTATAGCGGATGTAGGCGTGGCTGGCGTGCTCTTCTGATTCCGTCCCAACCCCAACGTTGCGCACGATTTCAACGCCGGGGGTTTCGGTGGGAACGATGAACATCGACATACCGCGATAGGCGCTTACATCAGGATTGGTGACCACCATGACGATAAGAAAACTGGCAAAACGGGCATTGGAAGAGAACCACTTTTCGCCATTGATCACCCATTGGTCACCATCACGTGTGGCTCGGGTGGTGAACAACGTAGGGTCGGCGCCCGCGTGCGGTTCAGTCATGGAATAACACGACGAAATTTCGCCATCAAGCAGCGGCTGGAGGTACTTGGCCTTCTGCCCGGCGGTTCCATAATGAGCGAGGATTTCAGCATTGCCAGAATCGGGGGCTTGGCATCCAAAAATCGTTGGCGCCCAACCCGAACGGCCGAGTAACTCGTTCATAAGGGCCAGTTTCACTTGACCGTAGCCGGGGCCGCCGAGATCAGCTCCCAGATGACAGGCCCAGAGTCCTTTGTCTTTCACCTGCTGCTGCAGCGGACGCACCACCGCAAGGGCCCGTTTGTCGGCCTTGTCGTAAGGATCACCGAACACCAAGTCGAGTGGTTCAACCTCGTTGGTCAAAAAGGTGTCAATCCAATCAAGTTTTTCCTGGAACTCTGGATCGGTTTCGAAATCCCACATAGTCAACCTCGATTGTCATTGAGCGCCCGAACGAAACGGTCGCTGCTACTGAGCCGTCAGTATTGCTGGTTCGAGCCAAGATGGCCAGACGAGCTGGAACGGCACTGCGTTGCGGGGCACATGGGAACAGTAGATAAGCAATGAGCAGACTTGTTCATCGTCGGAGGAATGCCGGCCCGGCACGTATAGGGCAGTGTGCGGATCCGGTTGCCGATCTGGACAGCACCGCTGGTTGCGTAACGAAGTCGTCGCGGCGGTTTCGAGAAAAGCTGTCACTTCGCAAACCCCCGCGTACTGTGGAAACATCGCCGAGTGCCCAATCAATCCATTGCAGATCCCTCCCTTCCCAAGGAACCACAGGGTCAAGAAGTCGCCGACGACGAAGGGCTTAGGGCGGATGCAGGCGCGGCAATCAGAAATCTTGGGCATGGCTTGGTGGGTCATCATGCCTCGCCCGACCTGCTCGCCCGCATTGTTTCTTCGGTCACCGAGCATGTTGGCGAACTTGATGGCTATGGGCTTCGAGTTCGTCCGGGCGAAGACATGAGCAACTCTGATGATTGGGATCAAACCCCCGATGGATCGGTCATGACTTCCTACCCTGATAGGCCGATTTCTGGTGCAGCAAGCCCGTGGGGAGTGGATCTCGTCATTACCCGAGACGGTGACGGCGTTATTGGCAGGACCACCTATCGTTCTGCACACGAGGGCGCGCCTGGCAGAGTGCACGGTGGGGTCTTGGCGGCAACGTTTGATGACCTTTTTGGCTTCTTAAATCAGTTGCTTGAGAAGCGCGCCTTCACCGGGGAATTGACTGTTCGGTACGAGGGTCCTACTCCACTGAATCGGCCAATAGAGCTCCGCGCTTGGTTGGTGGGAATCGAAGGGCGAAAACAGTTTTTTGAAGCCGAGGCCTTTGATGGTTCAATTCGCTTCGCTCGATCAACTGCAACGTTCATCACGGTCGACGGTTTCAAACGAAACGATTGATCGAAACCAGATCAAACTCACTGGTGGTCGAGCGCGAGAAGTCCACGTCCGCAGGCTTGCAAAGCCAGGTCGAAAGAACGGTTATGGAGTGAGTGTTGGTCTGCCAAATTCGGGGGATAGGCGCTGGTGATTTCAATCGAAACCAGGCCGTGCACCATCCCCCAAACTGTCATGGCCACGGCATCGAGATCGTGCGAAGCAACCTCGCCACGTAGATAACAGGTCTCCACTTCATCACGCAGAATGCTGAATGACTCAGCTCCTGCAAGGATCGCCTGATTGCTTGGTGTGTGGCCGGGGACAACGTTCATAAACATCACTCGGTAGGAAGTGGGATGCGCCAATGCCCAGGCTCGGTAGGCACGACCTTGGCCCATAAGTAGACCGAGTGGTCCACGTCCGCGTTTGGCTTTGCGCAGCGCTTGACAAAAGCTGGTGAAGCCGTCGATGAGGATGGCGTCAACCAGGCCGTCCTTGCCGCCAAACCACGTGTACACACCAATGGTGGAGCAGTTTGCTGCGGTGGCTACTCGTCGAACCGTGAGCGCTTCATGTCCGTGCGTAGCAAGGATTTCGAGGGCGGCGGCCAATATCTCCTCACGACGTTGCGAACTTTCGGTTGACATTGCGTCCAGACTATTACAGTGTTATACCCATAACGCCGTTATGGGTCGCTCGAAGTCCGTGTAGCAACCAATTGGAAACAAAGGATCCACATATGAACGTGTACTTGGAAAACAATTTCGCCCCCGTTGCCGACGAAGTAACCGCCTTAGATCTTCCCGTGATCGGAGAGCTCCCCAAGGACCTGAACGGCCGC
The DNA here is from genome assembly GCA_043754155.1 of Acidimicrobiia bacterium. Lineage (GTDB taxonomy): Bacteria > Actinomycetota > Acidimicrobiia > Acidimicrobiales > JANYDT01 > JANMZO01. The sequence continues at coordinate 12,815 of JAYUVJ010000257.1, read as the reverse complement.
TATTTGCGTAATGGTCCAAATCCGATTGCCGAAGGAAGTCCCGAGAGTTATCACTGGTTCTTAGGCGACGGTATGGTCCACGGCATCGCCCTTGGCGAAGGAAAAGCCAAGTGGTATCGCAACCGTTACGTCGGCTCGGATTCTGTTGCCGCGAAACTCAGGCGACCGATTACTGGGCCCAATTTCAACGATTCACCAAGCGGAGCCAATACCAACGTCGGCGGATTTGCCGGAACTACTTGGGCCATGGTTGAAGCCGGTGGCGCGCCCGTTCAGCTCACCTACGAACTCGAAACCGTAGCCCGTAATGACTTCTTCGGGACGCTCCCCGGACCGTTCTCCGCCCACCCCAAAGTTGATCCTGCCACCGGCGAAATGCACGCTGTTGGTTACGCCTGGGGAAAATGGTTTGGTCACACGCAGTATGTGGTCGTAGGAACCGACGGGCGAGTGAAACACACCGTCGATATCCCCATGGGCATGTCAATGGTGCACGACATGTCGCTTACGGCCAAATATGCCGTGATCTACGATCTTCCGGTAACCGTCGATATTGATTTGGCCATGAGCGGAACACGGTTTCCTCTGCGATGGAACCCCGAATACGGCGCACGGGTTGGCTTGCTCCCGCGCAACGGTTCAGCGGCCGATATCATTTGGATTGAAGTTCCCCTCTGCTACGCCTTCCACCCTATGAACGCTTATGATCGAGCTGATGGCTGCGTCGTAATTGATATTTGTACATACGATCGAATATTTGATACCGATCGACTCGGGCCCTTTGGTGATTCGCTGCCCCGGTTGGAACGGTGGGAGTTGTATCCAACGCAGCGTCGAAGCTCCGTCACGGTGGTGGATGCATCTGCTCAAGAATTTCCCCGCCATGCCCACAAAGTCGGTGGACAGGAATATCGATTCGGGTATGCAGGTCAAATTACGCCGGGCTCTTATGGTGCGACGTTAAAGCACGACATGGTGACCGGTGAACGGTGGTCCTATGACTACGGCAAAGGTTTCGGTGCAGGCGAAGCGGTGTTCGTTGCCCGTGAAGGTGCCTCGGCTGAAGACGACGGCTACCTCCTAGCCTTCAAACACGCCCACGATTGCTCCTCCGCCAGCTTTGTGGTTTTGGACGCGCAAGACATCGCTCGTGGACCAATCGCCGAAGTGCCCTTGCCGCAGCGTGTTCCCTATGGCTTTCATGGCAATTGGGTGAGCGACCGAAGTGTTCCGCCAACGCCTGGAAACTAACGCAAAGGTTTCGGCATCGGGCCGAACAACTTGCACGTCACCCTAGGCCAAAGCTTCGGTTAAAAAGTCGATGAAATTTTCCTGTTTCTTTCTGCATGGCTACTTCTGACAGACCCAATACCGACCAGCTGAGGTATTTCTGGTGAATTGTGGGTGTCGGTCTGGCTGGTGAAGGCGAAGCACGCTAACTTACGCATCGTCCGTGTGTGTCGGGACGAGAACTGGTTTCAGAGCTTTCGAGTTCTTGAACCCAAAGCTCGCCTCAGCACTCTGGCTTGGATGTTGTAACTGCGTCACAACTCGGTAGTTCTTTGCTGAATTCACGAGCGTTTCTTCACTATTAATCAACAGCAGGGGGAAGTATGACAAACGAACTTCGAGCGAGTTCAACGCCAACAGGCATCTCGCGGCGCGATATCCTCAAGGGCGCTGGCGCCTTTGTGGTAACCACCGGACTCGTGGGTTTTCCTACGGTCGCGTCGGCTGCCACAGCGAAAGCTAAAGCGAAAAAAGGCGGAACGCTCCGGGTGGGCGTAGTTGGCTCTACCAACGACATTGTTGATGCTCAGAAAATTTTGACTAAGGCCGATCAGGCCCGTTTGGTCGCCGGTTTCGAAGGCCTTTTTGCTTTCGATGACAAGTTCCTGCCCAGCAACCAATACGGTCTGGCCGAGAGCTTCACGCAGAAGAGCCTTTCGCAGTACGTGATCAAGGTGAAGAAGGGCGTCAAATTCCATGACGGTTCCCCTTTAAATGCGGAATCGGTCAAATACTCCATCCAGCGTCTGGTGAACAAAGACCTTGCCCTGCCTTCCTATAAGGCGCTCAAAGACTTCATCGACTTCACCGACGCGGGCTACAAGAAGATTGATGACCTGACCCTTGAAGTGAATCTGCTCAAACCGTTGGTGGGTTTCCAGGCAACGCTGTCGAACTACACATTCACCATGGTTCCTGTTGGCTACAAAACCGGTGGAAGCGGCACGGGCCCCTACATCCTCAAGAGCTTCACCCCAGGCCGCGAAAGCGTTCACACCAAGAACCCGAAGTACCGCACCAAAGGCAAGCCTGTCTTTGACGAAATCCGCATCATCGACTTCGCTGATAAGCCAGCACTCACCAATGCGTTGCGTTCCGGCCAGATCGATGCGGCCGTAGATATTGCCCTGAGCGACGTGAACGCCCTCAAGACCACGGCTGGAATCAAAGTCAACGAGACTGTCGGCGGCGGCTGGTTGTGCATCGCCATGGACGCAACGAAAGCGCCGTTTGACAATCCCAAGGTCCGCCAGGCCATGCGTTTGATCATCGATCGTCCGCAGATCCTCGAGCGTGCACTGCAAGGACACGGCACGATCGCCAATGACCAGTGGGGCTTCATCGACCCGAACTACGACGCCAACAAGTTCCCGCAACGCGTGCAGGACATCCCAAAGGCTGTCGCTCTGTTGAAGGAAGCTGGCTTCACTGCCGACAAGCCGCTCGAGTTTGAGTTGCCAGCCCCCGATGACACTGGCGGACTCATCCCGCTTGCTCAGGCGTTTGCCGAGCAGTGCAAGCTCACCAACGGCGTGGTGAAGGCCACGGCGAAAGCCATGGATTCCACGTACTGGGACACCCTGTACACAAAGGTCCCGATCTACACCGACTTCTGGTCGCCACGGGCCTACCTCGCACAAATTGGCGCCGGAATTGGCTACGGCGAAGGCAACTACGAGAAGGCCAACCCTGCTTACAACGAGGCGTACCTCAAAGCTGTTGCCGAGCCCGACGATGCCAAACGTTTGGTGCTCATCAAGCAGCTGCAGAAGTGGGATTGGGAAGATGGACATGAGATCATTCCCGTATTCAACGCCTTTGCTGATGCGTTCTCTGACAAATTGCAGGGTGCCGTGCAGCGCGCGAGCCAGTTGAACCTCGATTACTACGGTCGCGGTTTCCAGAACCTTTCCTTCAAGTAAAGCGTCTTTGTTTGGTTAATGGTTGGGCTGTCAACGGCATCTCGTGAAAACGACACGCCCGAGGCAACCCAACCTTTGCGCTTTATATAGGTGCACATATTTGTTGGAGTGACGTGTCTGTTCCCATTTTGAAGTTTCTGTTGAAGCGCTTGGTATTTGGAATACTTACGCTGCTCGTAGTTTCCCTCATGATCTTCTTCGTCACCCAAGCACTCCCTTCGAACCCCGGGAAACTGGTTCTAGGTCGAGATGCCGACGCAGAGAGCATCCACAAGTTCGATGTTGATCACGGGCTGGACCGATCACTTCCTTACCAATACGGGCACTGGCTAACTGGCGTCGTGCGCGGTGATTTTGGCAAGTCGTATTTCCCGGCGCAGATCGATCAGGCGCCAGCCGTTTGGCAAGACAGCGGCCCCCGCATTGGTGCCACTCTGTTCTTGTTGTTTTCCGCTGGAATCATTTCGATTCCCATTTCGATTTTGCTTGGAACCTATGCCGGGCTAAAGCGAGACAAAAAGTTTGATAACACGTCCTCTGTAGTAATGCTCCTTCTCGCTGCGGTTCCCGAGTTTGTTCTCGGCACCTTTCTCATCATCATTTTCGCGACATTTGTTTCCCACCTGCTTCCCGGTGCCGTAATCCTTTCGCCTGGCGACAGCCCGTGGGCACATCCAAAGGAATTAGTCCTTCCAATCGTTACCCTCTCGCTCGGTGTGATTCCCTACGTTTCACGCACTATGCGCGCTTCCATTATCGAAGTGCTCGAAAGTGACTACATCGAAATGGCTCGGCTGAAAGGTTTGCCAGAGAAGACGGTGGTTTGGCGCCATGCATTTCCCAACGCGGTGGGACCGGTGTTCCAGGTGATCGCACTTAATCTGGCTTACCTTGCTGGCGGCATCATCATTGTGGAGCGGCTCTTCAATTTCCCTGGAATTGGGCAAGCACTCTCCGAGGCCGTCCGAGCGCGAAACCTACCCGTTATCCAACTTCTTGCCCTCACGATTGCCGCCGTCTACGTCGTTACCAATCTGCTCGCCGATATCGCTACCGTGCTTGTGACGCCACGGTTGCGAACGAGGTTGACATGAGCGCATCAACGGCTACGGACCTGCCGGCAATTGGAGCTCCGATCGGTTCGACACTTTCGGCACTTTCGGCTCCAAAGCGGCCACCCGGTTTACTACGCACGGCCTGGGGACTGGGCCGAACAAAAATCGGAGCGCTCGTTGCTCTCATCATCTTGGGATTTGCCATCCTCGGTCCGTACGTTTCTCCCCACGGTTCAGAGCAATACATTGACGGTGCCTCAACCTCGGCTCGACACGTGAAGGGCCTGTTGTTGGGAACCGACAACGGAGGCTACGACGTGGTGTCGCGTTTCCTTCACGGAGGTAGGTCCATCATCGTGATGGCCTTCTTTTCGACTCTTCTCGGTGTCGGGTTGGGGGCTTTCCTGGGAATGACGGCTGCATACGTTCGAGGCCGTGCCGACGAAGTGGTGATGCGCATCCTCGATACGTTTCTAGCGTTCCCCCAAATTTTGCTGTCGTTGCTGGTGATTGCCATGTTCGATCCACGCCCATTAGTAATTATACTTACTATTGGCCTCACAACGGTTCCACGCGTTGCTCGTGTGATTCGTGGAGCAGCACTCAGCGTTGTCGAACGCGACTTTATTGGTGCCGCCGATGCCATTGGCGAGAAACGTTTACGGGTGCTGTTTTCTGAGGTGCTTCCAAACGTGACGGCACCACTGCTTGTTGAGGCAAACCTTCGCTTTACCTTTGCCATTGGCCTCATCGCATCACTAGCGTTTCTTGGCTTTACTCCCCGGCTCGGTATCGCCAACTGGGGTTTGATGGTCCAAGAAAACGGCGGAACGATTGCTCTCCAGCCATGGCCGGTCATCTTGCCGGTTTTCGCCATTGCGCTTCTTACCATTGGTATGGGACTTATCGCTGACGGACTAACTCGCGCCATCGCCGGCGTCGATCGAGGAAAGGCCGAAGTATGAGCGGCATGCAAATGCGCGGACTCCGTCTCGAAGTTTCTTCCACCGGCCACGACATCGTCGACGAAGTTGACCTGGTAATTCCTCCAGGCAAAGTGCTCGGGCTCGTGGGTGAATCAGGATCCGGAAAAACAACCGTTGGCCTCGCCGTCCTCGGGCACGCTCGACGGGGAGTAACTATTGCGGCCGGTGAAGTAAGTTGCGGCGACAAACTCGACATGCTCTCGCTTTCCGCAGAGGAGCTACGTTCAGTTCGTGGCGGAAGTGTTACCTATGTTCCGCAGGACCCGGCATCGTCACTCAATCCTGCATTGCGTATTGGAACGCAGCTCCGTGAAGTACTCGAGGTCCACAATTTTGTTGGCACCGCAGCTGCACCTCAAACCAAGGATGAGCGGATCATCGAAATGATGGAAGAAGTTCTGCTTCCTTCCGATGACGCGTTTTTGCAGCGCTACCCTCATCAGCTTTCTGGCGGACAGCAGCAGCGCGTGGCATTGGCTATGTCGTTTGCCTGTCGGCCTGCAGTGATTGTGCTCGATGAGCCAACCACAGGTCTCGACGTCACCACGCAAGCGCACGTGCTGGCCACGGTTCGTTCACTTGCTCAGCTGCATCAGGTAGCCGCGCTCTACATCACGCACGATCTTGCCGTGGTCGCAGACCTCGCCGACGATGTTGCCGTTATGTACGCCGGACGAGTGGTTGAGTATGGACCAACGCAAGCGATCTTTACCAACCCTGCTCATCCCTACACTCGCCATCTTGTTGCTGCCGCTCCCGATATTGGTGGTGGAAATGCCATTATCGGTCTGCCAGGTCGGGCCCCAGCTCCAGGAAAACGTCCGGGCGGATGTTCGTTTGCCATTCGCTGCGCTCACGCAACCGAAGCGTGCAATGCCTCAATGCCAGCGCTCACACCAATCGATTTGGGGCATGAAGTTCGTTGTATTCGTGCCGTCGAGTTGCGATCAAATACCATCACTCAAACACGTCGCCAACTCTCGCGTGCTGCTTTGGATCCAGTTCTGACGGTCAACAATGTGTCCGCGGGGTATCAAGGAAACGTTGTTGTTCACAACGCAAGTTTTGTAATCTCCCGTGGTGAGTGTGTAGCGCTCGTTGGCGAGTCTGGCTCGGGCAAAACGACACTGTCGCGTTCCATTGGCGGTCTGCATCACGAGTGGACGGGCGAGGTTTCGCTGCTTGGCGCGCCGCTCACTCGTCATTCGCGTGGCCGCACGTTGGAGCAGCGAATGAAGATTCAGTACGTGTTTCAAAACCCCTATTCGTCGTTGAATCCCCGCCGCACCATAGGCGAGTCAATTTTGCGCCCGCTGTTTGTGGCCAAACGTTCGCGAGCCGAGGGTGAAAAAATCATGCACGAGATGCTGGAGCGCGTAGCTCTTACCGCTTCCTATTCCAACCAATATCCCAATCAGCTTTCGGGCGGTGAACGTCAGCGAGTGGCAATTGCTCGAGCGTTGGTGAGCGATCCTGACGTGTTGGTTTGTGACGAAGTGACCTCCGCTCTTGATGTTTTGGTGCAAGCGGCCATTGTTGAACTACTCGCTGAACTGCGTCGAGATCTGGGTCTTTCGATGCTCTTCGTTACGCACAATCTCCCCTTGGTGCGTTCCATTGCTGACACAGTTGCGGTGATGAACAACGGGGCCATCGTGGAGTTTGGTCCTTGTGAAGAAGTGATTGGTAATCCACAACAGGAGTACACATCACGCCTTATCGCCAACACGCCCAGTATCGAGTCCATACGTACCCGCACTTCTCCGGTTCTTCAACCGTAAGTGCTCGTCGCCCGACTGAAGTGTTTTCGATCGGTGGCTTTGGAACATCATGGGGCTGTGACGGGGAGTAGATGAGTGCAATCCCTTGTTGGGAGGGATCATCGGGTTGTGCTCGGAGCTGATCCGACACGGCACACAAACTTGGCGGTCCAGGTGAATGCAGTTCAGCAGAGTTTGTTGCAGGCTTACTGAGCGACGTTGGGCTGGAGTCCACGGATGCTTAGAGCCTGAGACGCATGTGATCTCGGATGTAGTGATCTCTCTTATCGGCGATACTGGAAGGATGTCCGATGATCCGTATGCAAACCGGTTGGTCGATCGAAACGTTTTTGGTGAAGATCTGGCCATGTGTGGGATTGATCCGGTAACGGGCTTTTACCGTGACGGATGCTGCTCGACCGGCCCCGAAGATATGGGTTCGCACACGCTTTGCGGAGTAATGAGCAGAGAGTTTCTTGATCACCAACGCAGTATTGGAAACGATCTATCAACACCAATGCCCCAGTACCGTTTCCCGGGATTGGTGCCCGGTGATCGTTGGTGCGTAACGGCCCGCAACTGGCTGCGAGCGCACCACGATGGCGCCGCGTGCTCCGTTGTGCTCGATGCTACTCACGAGCGCGTTCTCGATATCATCCCACTCGAAATACTTCGTACCTATGCCGTTGACGTACCGCCAGATTTAAGCGCGCTTACTGATTAGAGACTCTCTGGTTCGAGGCTTGCTGATTGGAGAGGGCGAGGTAGTTTTACGAAAGATGTTGGGTGATAATTTTATTCACCATGAGGTAGTCCTTTGAATCAATTAACTTCCTGGGCCTACTTCCCAGGGAACTCATAACATCCCAGGGGCAAGCGCACCCGGCCCGAGTTGAACGCACTCCTTGGCCCAACACCAACACCTCTACGTCATCCCATGCGCCTCTTAACTCTCGTTAGTAGACGATCAGTGTGCATTGGAGATGCAGAATTCGTTTCTCTCAGGATCGGCCATCACGATCCACTGATGTTCCCACTCATCGACTTCTCTTACCTTGGTGGCGCCTAGATCGACTAGCCGTTGCGCTTCTAGGTCGCGGTCCTCGCAAAGTAGATCAAGATGCATACGGTTCTTGGCGGTTTTGGCCTCGGGCACTTGTGTGAACAACCAGGCTGGACCAACGCCTCCGCCCGGTCGAAAGTTAATCGAAGCAAACCAAACTTCAGCACCATCGTCAACGCGTTGTCCTAGAGCTGCTGCCCAAAAGGTAGCGAGTGCCTGTGCATCGACGGCGTCGAATGTGATGTGCGCAAAAGTAACGGTCATGGCTCGAACGTTATCGTCGTCGAGCGCTTGGGTGGTGACGGTGGCCGGATCGATTCGACGTACGGAAAGTGCGGTCATTGCTGTCTATGAGAGCGTTACCGGATAGGTGCGGCGATCGGGGAGAAACTGAAACCGTTGACGGGTCGCGGCCACAACGGCCGGATCAACTTCGGCTACCAGCGTTGCTTCGGTGCGGGCGCCCGAGGCCAGGATCTCGCCGAGTGGATCAATGATTCGTGAGTCACCGCAGTAGGAGAGTTTGCCTCCTTCACCGACTCGGTTGACGCCAACCACGTACGCTTGGTTTTCGATGGCTCGAGCCATGAGAAGCGATTGCCAGTGGTGTCGTCGGGATTCGGGCCAGTTCGCCGGGATTACGAAGCAATCCGTTGATCCGGCAAGCTGCCAAAACTCGTCGGCGAAGCGAAGGTCGTAACAAACGAAGAATGAGGTGCGCATACCTTCGATGTCGACGCTGAGAAACGACTTGCCGCCTTGATAGTGTTCAGCCTCCCCGCCATAGGTGAAGGGATGGACCTTGTCGTAGTGCCACTGCTCTCCACCCGGGCTGACGAGCACAAGCCGATTGACAGCCTTGGGTAGATTCTTGGCATTCGTGGGGATCGAACCGCATATCCAAATGCCATGAGCAGAAGCCTGTGTGTGGAGGAACTCCGTTGATGGACCGTTGACTGCTTCGCCAATGTCGTTCGGGCGCATGGTAAAGCCGGTGCCAAACATTTCGGTGAGTACTACCAGGCGAGCGCCGGTGGCTGCGGCTCCGGAGATCATCGGCGCGAGATGCCGGTGCGTGGCGGCGGCATCTTCCCAAATCACATCATGTTGGAGTGCGGCTATTTTCATGGCAGTTCCCTTCGAACAAGTCACGGTTCAAGGTACTCGCAGAAATGACCGCAAACGCACGGATCACAGGCCCAGGGTTGCTGCGTATAACGTCTATTAGGCGAGGCTACTTGGCGAGGGCTGCTTGCAGGCCAATGAGGCGATCAACTGCGGTGTCGATCACGTCGAGGCGTTTGCAGAAGGCGAAACGAACTTGGGTTGCGCCTGCGCCTGGTGTTGCGTAAAACACTGAATTGGGTACGGCTACAACACCGCAAAGATGGGGGAGTTGTCGGCAGAAGGCCAAGGCATCGGTAACACCAAATCCAGCAACGTCGGTGGTTACGAAGTATGTGCCTTTCGGTTGGTAGACCTCGAAGCCAACGGTGTTCAACCCTGCGGAGAGGCGGTCTCGTTTGGTTTGTAACTCATCGGCGAATGCAGAAAAGTATTCCGGTCCGAGGGTGCTGAGTCCATGGGCCACGGCATATTGGAACGGTCCACCGGACACATAGGTGAGGAACTGTTTAGCGGTTCGGACTGCGGTGATGAGCGCTTCGGGACCTGTTGCCCAACCAATCTTCCAACCGGTGAACGACAACGTCTTGCCCGCCGACCCGACAGTTATGGTTCGCTCCCACATGCCGGGGTAGGTACACAGCGGCGTATGGCCAACTCCGTCAAAGGTGAGGTGCTCATAGGCTTCATCGGAAATGACAATCAACTCATGTTGGACAGCAATTTCGGCGATGCCGCTCATTTCTTCTGCCGTAAACACCGTTCCCGTTGGGTTGTGTGGAGAATTCACAATCAACATTTTTGTCTTCGCGGTGATGGCTGCCCGAAGTTCGCCGAGATCAAGTTTGAAGGACCGCTCGCCCGTGATTTGGTCAACGTGGGGATGTAACGCGACGGGAACAACCCGGGCCCCAGCCATGGCCACGCCTGCAGGATACGAATCGAAAAATGGCTCGATCAAAACGCATTCGTCGCCGGTATCGAGAATGGCCAGAAGTGCCGCAGTAATGGCCTCGGTCGCGCCGGCTGTGACTAGTACTTCGCCTTCTGTATTCAACTCGATGCCATAGTAGGCGCGCTGATGATTGGCAATGGCTGTGCGCAGTTCAGGAATTCCAGGGCCCGGCGGATATTGATTGCCTCGACCGGCTTTCATGGCTTCGGAGGCGGCAGCAATCACGCTAGGGTGACCGTCGGTATCGGGAAACCCCTGCCCCAGATTGATGGCGCCCGTCTCCACGGCAAGCGCCGACATTTCAGCGAAGATCGACGTCCCAAAGCCTTCAAGCTTCGAGGTTAAAATATCTGCGCGCATAGTGTCTATCTCGTCGGCTTCGCTTTACGGGTGACGTGAACTATTTGCCTCAATTGCAGTGTCACTCGGTTACACGAGTTTTTCGTCGGCGGAGGAGTACGTGCGGAAAGCGATAACGGTAGTGGTGGAAGAGATTCCCGCGAGCGCGGCGATCTTCTCGGTGACTACTAGCGCAATGTCCTCATGGTTTCTCAGCCAGAGTACGGCGATCAGATCGTGTTCGCCCGTTACGGAGTAGCACTCGTAGACGCCTTCAACATCAGCGACCGATTTACCCAATTCCGCAACGACTGAGGGGCCGGTTGCTTTGATGAAGACGAAGACCTTGATCATGGCTGACACACTAGCGCTGGGGTTACGTCCAGGAGAGGTGCAGAGGTTAGGAACTGCACGAAAGCATGGATGAGCCAACGCGATTGCGGGCCCATTCCGGGCGGCGCAGCGCGTAGTGTTCGTTTCCGGGCTGATCGTCGTAGGGTTTGCGAAGAACTTCGAGCACCACGCCAATCTTCGAATAGTCGCCAGCCTCAGCCGCATCAATAACTTCCTGGGCGATCCAGTTGCGAAACACAAACCGCGGATTGATGGCTTTGATGATCACAACGTGATGATCGCCCGGTAGGTGGTTCATCGATTGATTAAGCAGGACGCGCTGGGCCCATTGGCGGATCCAAGCGCAAATTTGATGGAGCTTGTCCCCTCGAAGATCGTCGGCTTGATAGTAGGCATCGAGAAGGGGGGCGATCAGGGATTCGTCGCTTAGGGTTGGGGCTTCGTGGACCTTTACGTCGGCTAGATGCCGGCAAAACAACAAATAATCGGTCTCGGTAATGCTAAGTACACGGAAGAATTCGTTGATGAGGTCGACATCTGCTTCCCGAGGTAGTCCCCAGCCGAATCGTTCTGCCATCATCAGGCCAAAGAGCTCGCCGTATTGCTCTCCAAACTTATCTAGCTCAGCTTGCAAACGGGCAGCGCCAATTTCCTCGCCCCCTGCCAAAGGAATTAACGCCGAGGCGAGTTGTGCCAGGTTCCATCCCACGATGTGCGGTTGGGCCCCGTAGCGATAGCGGCGATGTTGAGCGTCGGTGGTGTTGGGCGTCCAGTTTGAATCGAAGCTCTCCAACCAACCATAGGGACCGTAATCGATGGTGACTCCAATGATGGAAAGGTTGTCCGTATTGAGCACGCCGTGAACGAACCCAACCCGCATCCAATCCACCACGAGCTTCGCGCTGCGTTGTGCAACTTCAGCAAAAAAGGCAACCACTTTGTCTTCGTCGGTCAGCGAAGTATCTGCCGCTATCGATGCGAAATCGGTTGAGAGCGTTACGTTTACGAGTTGGCGGAGCAGAGCAAGATCGTCGCGCGCGGCGGGTAGTTGGAAGTTTCCGAATCGTGTGAAAGAGGGAGCGACGCGACACACCACGGCGCCAGGTTCGGGTGCGGGGTTGCCGTCGTAGAGCATGTCGCGAACTACTGCGTCGCCGGTGGCTATGAGCGAGAGCGCTCGAGTGGTGGGGATGCCAAGGTGGAACATGGCTTCGGAGCACAGGAATTCGCGGATGGAAGAACGCAATACCGCTCGGCCATCTGCGGTGCGCGAGAACGGAGTGGGCCCGGCACCCTTGAGTTGCAGCATTTGATGTTGGCCGTTGGCATCTAAAACTTCGCCTAAGGCCATGGCCCGACCGTCACCCAATTGTCCGGCCCAGTTGCCGAACTGGTGGCCTCCATAGACCATGGCGAATGGTGCAGCACCCTTCGGTACTCGGTTGCCGCTAAACACGGCGGCGAAATCATTGGACTTACAGACTTCGGGGCTCAATCCCAGCAGTTCCGCAACCTCGGCTGACCAGCACAGTGTTTGTGGGGCAGCGGTTGGAGTGGGTTGAGCGACGCTGTACGCAGCACCCGAAACTTGGCGACGCCTCGTGGGTGCGGTATCGGGGTCGGCGGGAAGCTGGGAGGTAAAGCGATGGTCCCACGGCAACTGATCGAGTGGTTTTGGTGTCGCCTGCTCTTGCGACGGGACGTGGCGATCCTCGGAAATATTCACGTCTAAGAAACTACCCGGCTGTTTTGAGGATTGGCTCAAACCAATTCCCAAAACGCGTTTGCGTATCGAGCCGCTTAGCTGTTGAGAACAACGATGGCTGAGCCTGGCGTGGTCTTTTGACCGTTCGCCGTCTCAGTCCACCGTTCGAGCTCAACGATTTTGGCTCCGTCTTCGATGCGCTTGTCCTTCACGACGCCTCTGCAAATGAAGGTCATACCTTGGAGATCCATGCCGCGGTAC
>JAYUVJ010000256.1:0-13241 GCA_043754155.1 Acidimicrobiia bacterium | reverse complement strand
TTCCAATCCACCATCGGCCAAGGACAACAACGCAACTAACGGGGTGCCCGAATACGCGCTCTCCACCACACCAGGCATCGCTATGTCAGAACCAATTCCTGGGATCTCGGTACCACCAGCCTCAACCATGCTCGCGACCATGGCCCGAAAATCTGGATTCATAGGCTCCAAGGCGCCATTGATTGTCACGATGCCAACGATCTCAGGATTATGGGCCGCCAAGAATGCCGTCAGCGTGCCACCCATCGACAGGCCAACAACGACCACCTTGCTCACTCGAGTAGCCAACTCCGCGTAAACCTCCGAAACGCAAGCACTCCAATCGGCCCACGAAGTGGTCATCATGTCGGCCACGGTGGTCCCGTGACCTGGTAACCGCGGCATCTCCACGGTATAACCAGCACGAACAAACGCTTGCGCTACACCTCTCATTGAGGACGGATTCCCGGTAAAGCCGTGAAGCACAACCACACCACAGCCATTGGTTCCAACATGGGAGAGCGGTTCTGCGCCAGGGAGTACAGCCGGTGAAGTCGAGGACATAAATAACCACCATAGTGGCCTGCACTAAAACATCGCTAGCGGTACGGGTCCTCCGAGGAAAGCGGATAGTCCCACCACTCGTCGGGAGTTGGAGCCGGGGTTGGGTCGAGCACAATGCAGTCGACAGGGCAAACCGGTGGAAGGCACTTGCCACACCCGGAACACAATTCGGGAACGATGATCACATCGAGCCCGTGATTGAAAATCGCCCCAAAATGCGGGGGGCAATGCCGCAAACATGTATCGCAATTGATACAAGTAGACATATCAATTCGTAAGGGCGGATTTTTCCACTTGGGATTCCGAGCACGCACGCTGATGCGCCCCGCTCGCGTGGTCAGGCCGACGAAATCACCAACGCCAAGATAACCGGTCGCCAAATTGCGAGCGTCCTCACCCTCAATTTCATCAATACCGTCAATTTCGTCAATACCGTCAATATCGTCACTATCGGCCACATCCGTCACCCTAGATGCTCTCAACACCTCGAACCACCTCAGTCCTCAGGCTGGGCTATGCGACACAATCAAACTAAGGTTCCAGCCGTCGTTTGCAACACCGCGTGCACGGCTATCAGTGTCACACGTTCACACCAGCAAGAATCAACAATGAACCAATCAAGAACCACAATGCACAGACAAGCAGGAACAGCCGTGGCGCAGTACGAATTCCTTTCTGACAAGTGGATCAGCGCCGCCCGCGCAATCCGCGACGAGTACGCCGATCGAGTCCCGGACGCACCGCAAATGCGAATGAACCTCGTTGTAAGTGAGGTGCCGTTTGGCGACGGCGCAATCGAAGCCCACGTTGACTCTTCGAGCGGCCGCATTCAACTCGATCTCACCCATATTGAAAAACCCGATGTGACCGTTACTGCCGACTACGCCACAGTCAAAGCGCTGTTCGTTGATCAAAACCCAGCCGCTGCAATGCAAGCTTTCATGTCGGGCAAGATACGGGTACAGGGTGATCTCGGAAAACTCATCGCCCTGCAAACCACAGCCGTGCCCAGTGGCGCAGATGATCTCGCCGCCGAGGTTGCCGAACGGATCAAAACCATTACAAAATAGGCAAATCAAACTGTTGACGGCCAAGAACCGGGTGGGTCCCCGCTTGCCATGTGAGAGGCAGAGCAAGAAAGCTTCTCAAGTTAATCATCAGATTTGACGATGGCAGGCAGGTGATTCAGCAAGATCTAACCACTGCCAACACGCCGACAACGTTCATCGAATCGACGGTGATGCTTCCAAACCGTTTCATTGGCTCACTTGTGGTCGTGGGGGAACAGTCAATGGCCACTCAGCTGCTTAGCCAACATCTGGGAGCGGGTTCAGCCGTGCACTGGGCTGAGATCGAACCGCACCTTCTTGACCAGAAAACTGTCGTGGTGATTGACGGTTCTATCGGTCCCGATGCAACCGGAATCGGACGCTTCATCGCCACGCTTCACCACAACCTCATCGGCGTTGTCGTGGCCTTCTGTCCCCCCCAAACTCTGGCTAAAGCCCGGTGGATTGAATATGGAGCACAAGCCTGTGTAGGGACCGCAGCCTCGCTCGATGAGCTTGGCGACGCCATCCGACGGGTACGCAGTGGCGAAGCGGTTTTGGGCGTCAGCGTTCGTGAAGCTCTGCTCAGCGAACTACGCAAAGCTAGACAAAAAACCGTACAACAAACGATGTTGTTCGAGGCACTGACCAAGCGCGAAGCGGGAGTTCTCCGTGAACTGGCCAACGGAAAATCGCCTGAGGACGTCGCCAAAATTAACTACGTCTCTCTGAACACAATACGGACACAAATCCGAGGGATCCTGGCGAAACTCGGCACCGGAAGTGTTGTTGGGGCGGTCGCTTTGGCGTTTCGATCGGGCTGGATCACGCCGACTCAATAGCAACCTCCGGATTTCATGCGTAGTGGTTCTTTTTAGCAATCACCCAAATCAAGCATTAAGTAGCGACCACTTCAGGACGATTACGGAGTGTCAGGCTTGCTGAAAAGGACCTTCTGACTAAGGACCCAAATGCTTGAACTCACCGTCAACCTTTAAAATTGGATCACCTGCGGCAAGACTGAAATTGATGAGCGCGGTGCCACGGCCGTGGAATACGCGCTCATGGTCGGCCTGATTGCCGTAGGCATCATCACCGCCGTTGCCGCGCTTCGCAACAAGGTGTCAAGCACCTTCAACAACGTCAACAACTTCAACAACGCTATGGGGGCATAAGACCGGCGAACACTGTCTCCGTCAACACGTTCAGGACACGGGACACAGTCAAATGGGTGGGGTTGCAACCGCAGCCCCACCTTTTCTTTGGGTGAGTACAGCACGACTATCGCTTGTCACGCGACAGAGGGTCGAAAGGCCCAGCGGCTGATCTGGCGGGTAAGCCCCCCGGACCATTTCGCCTCACAAAAGCTGTTCTTCATCAATTTTGGGGATGGAGCATCGATCAGTACTGCCGAAGCTATGAGTGTGCTTCTCGCCGAAACACACGGTTCAAACGAGCCAAACCCAAAATCCCAAACCTTCAAAGGAACCCAAAATGCTTGAACTCTCCGTAAACCTTCAGAACTACATCAGCGGTCGCAAGGCTGATATCGAAGAGCGTGGCGCCACCGCCGTTGAATACGCCCTCATGGTCGGCCTTATTGCTGTAGGCATCATCACCGCAGTCGCTGCATTGCGCGACAAGGTGTCAAGCACCTTCAACAACGTAAACAACGCAATGGGCAAGTAAGACACAAGCAAACGGCTTTCGTTTGACATGAGTGAGGGGGCCTTATGGTCCCCTCACTCGCGTTTCACCACACAAATGAAACCTTCACTTAGGGCTCCACATGAGTGGCGCCCTTTCGCTATTCAGGAACGAATCCTCGACGGTCCAGTCGCTACACCGGACAGAAAATACTGCCAACAAATTCACCGATGAACCTAAAGCCAGCTGGGTAGGCCGTCGATAGAAACTACATAGCACTCCAGATTGCGTGCTTTCCGCCCCTAAACACAACAACTTCGGGAGACTCCCAAATGAATCGCCGCAAACTGACAGGTGTCGTTGCCTCGCTCGTAGTTGCCGCTCTCGGCACCGTGATCCTGCTTAAATCCGTAAACTCTGACGTGAAGACGGCTGTGCCTATCGCAGTTGAGCCAACAGTAAGCGTACTTAAGGTTGTGAAACCAATTCCGAAAGGCGCGTCGGCAGACACACTTGGCGATTCGGTCGAGGTCGCCCAGGTTCGAGTAAGCGATCGTCTCGCCGATACCGTTGAGTCACAGGCCGCAATCGCCGGCATGGTTGCTTCGCAACAGCTGTTCCCTAACGAACAAGTCGTAAAGGCTCGATTCGTTAGCCCCGTGCAGGCAAAGGCTGAAGCTGAGGCTAAAAATCCGTCACCCGAAACGAAGGGACTCGTTGGCGTATGGGTTGCGCTCGAACCGCTACAGGCGATGAACGGAATGATTAAGGTCAACAGCACAGTTGCTGTATTTGCCACCTTCACGGGGGTAACTCCTGTTCGTGACACTCCAGGCGAGCCATCCCCACTTAACCCGTCGTCTTCACTCATCATTCACAAAGCGGTTGTTCTCGCCTGCCAGGGCTGCAAACCTGATGAGGCCACGACGACAGCGGCTGGTACACCAGCAGCGGCCGGTACGCCCGCAGCGGCTCCCGCCCCCGCGGCGGATCCCAACGCAGCGCCCGCAACCATTGCTCCCCTTACAATCTCCGTACAGCTCGGAGTTGATGCGCCGGCCGCAGAACGACTGGTATTCGCGGCAAAGTATGGCTCACTGTGGCTTGGTTCCGAAGACCCCTTCGTAGTCGAAGAAAACACCAAGGTGATCGATCGTTCCAACGTCTACGCTGCGACACCCAACCAGGTTCCGACGCAAGAGGCAGTCACCAGTGACGCTCGGCCCGTAGACACCGCTGGTTCTGCCTCAGCAACCACAACCCCTGCGCAAACCACGATCCCGGCCACTGCCATCACCCCGGTAAATGTGGCGTTGGCTGCTTCAGGTCCAGTGGTTCCGACTCCGATTGCGAAGCCGGTTGTTCCTGGTGCGGGCGTGGCAGCAACAAATCCGCCGCTGACCGGCACTCCCGCAAGATAACAACCATTCGTTTCGAACCACCACGAAAAATACCGTTCAAGGAAACTTATGACTACCGAAACTAGGCTGCCTGAAACCAGTACGGATCGACGCTCCGGCGGCGGGCCCACTGCCGTCCAGCAACTTCCCGAAATTGCCACACCTAAGCCAGTAGTTCGTGAAGTTCCTAGGGACCAGGGCGATGTGGCCCTTGTTTGTTCAATCGTTCCCTTTGAACAGACTATCCGACGCCTCTTGACGGCAAATGGCGGCCCTCGGATGCATCGTTGGCCAGCTACGGGGGATACACCAAACGCCGATCGTATGGGTGCAGCCTTTATCGGCCCAGATCTTGACGTTGAAGCAATGGCAGCAAGAGCGGAGCAGATCAACCGTCAATACCCTGGTGTCTATTTGGTACTTGTCTCCGAACCACGCGCAGGACTCTACGAACGAGCCTTGCGCGCAGGTGTGAGAGATGTGCTCTCACCAGCTGCAAGCGACGATGTGATTCTTGACGTGCTCGAGCGGGGTTTTGAACACGCCCAACGCTGGCGTGCTTCGCTTCCTGCTATCGCGGCCACAACTTCGGGAGAACCCACCAAGCGAGTCATCAGCATCCTGGCACCAAAGGGTGGCGTGGGAAAAACCTTCACCGCAACCAACGTCAGTATGGCTCTCAACTCTTTCGAAACAGGCAAGGTTGCCATTGTCGACCTTGACCTCCAATTCGGTGATGTTGCTGGCGCCCTTCACCTCAGTCCAGAACATACCGTTGCCGATGCAGCCCGCGCTATGGGTTCAAGCGATGGCGCAAACTTCAGCGCTGTCGTGAAGGTATTCCTCACCCCGCACGAATCAGGGCTCTACGTGCTTTGCGGGCCAGAAGACCCTGCCGAAGCAGACGATGTTTCATTCGAACAGTCTGTCCAAATCACACGTGCTCTTACGAATTCATTCGACTTCGTTGTTGTGGACTCGTGCGCAGGACTGGATCCACACGCCCTTTCAGTGATCGACATCGCCACGGATTTGGTGTTCGTCTGTTCTGTTGACGTTTCGAGTGTAAGAAGCTTGCGACGTGAGCTCGATGCTCTAGATCGCCTCGGAATGACCCACCAAAAGCGGCACCTCATCATTAACCGTTTCGACGCTCCCGGCGGCGCTCGACCTGAAGACGTTGAAGTTGCGGTGGGAATGCGCGCATCGCTTTTGCTGCCAGTAGATCGCAACGTGCTCGCGGCAGCAAACCAAGGTGTACCCATCACCGTTGCTGATCCAAAGTCACCAATTGCAAAATCATTTCTCTCTTTCGCTGAAGTTCTCATTGGCAGAGAACCAACGAACCTTGCAACCAAAAAAACGCCATTCTGGAAACGCCGATGAGAACCAACTGGCATCGCCCGTGCGTTCTCTCGGCCAGTCAATTACCGGCGTTCCCCTTTCGGATCTGCACTCGAGTAGGTCAGCAAAGCGAAAACAGTAGCCCCAAGCAACTCTCACACTCGCCGACAAACGTTTGGACGTCACAATGAAACTGGGACAACGCCTTCGGGTACAAGAAACTGGTGTGGAGCAACCCGCCCAGGCATCAGGCTTTCAGGCCCCGGCAAGGGAAGTAGAGCCAACGTGGAAAACCGTTGGAAGTGTTGCGCCACCTCCCCCACCACCGTCAGCTTCGGCAAACGGGCCAAAACTTGTCGCCAAAGAACATGAAGCCGTCAACGAAAAATCCATTGTTGATCCAATGTTGGCACTCAAGGAACGTCTTCACGCGCAATTGATGGACAAGCTGGGTGGAAAGCTTTTCGAAGGCTCGCAATCCGAAAAGGACATGCGAGCAACAGTGGTCGACATGATCACCCAGGCAATCGCCGCCGAGGCCGTACCCTTGTCGATGGAAGAACGCAACACCATCGTTGCCGAAATCACTGATGATGTTCTTGGGCACGGCCCGATTGACCGTTATCTCAAAGATCCCACCGTCTCAGAAATCATGGTGCTTGGCACACACGCCATTTACGTTGAAAAAAACGGCAAGCTCACCCGAGCAAAAGAAACGTTCTTCTCCAACGAACAGCTCCGCCGAGTTATCGAACGGATCGTGGCCAACGTAGGGCGTCGTATTGACGAGTCTTCACCGATGGTCGACGCCCGGCTTCTCGATGGTTCTCGCGTCAACGCGGTAATCCCGCCATTGGCTGTAGATGGCGCTGCGCTTACCATTCGAAAGTTCTCGAAGGATCCACTCCAAGTACACCACCTGGTCGAAAAGGGTTCGCTCACCCCAGAGGGTGCACAGCTTTTGGCTGCCTGTGTAGCTGGCCGTTTGAACATCCTCGTATCAGGCGGAACCGGGACCGGGAAGACCACCCTGCTCAACATTCTTTCGAGCTTCATTCCTCCCGATGAGCGTATCGTGACCATCGAGGATGCCGTGGAATTGCAACTTCGTCAGCCCCATATCGTTCGGCTCGAAACCCGACCGGCCAATATTGAAGGCAAAGGCGCGGTCACCATTCGCGACCTGGTGAAGAACTCACTTCGTATGCGTCCAGATCGTGTGGTTATCGGCGAATGTCGCGGCGGCGAGGCTCTCGACATGTTGCAAGCCATGAACACCGGACACGACGGTTCGCTGTCCACCATTCACGCCAACACCCCACGCGACGGACTAGCCCGTTTGGAAACGTTGGTACTGATGGCGGGATTTGACCTGCCGTCCATTGCCATCCGTCAACAAATTGCTTCAGCCGTTGATTTGTTTGTACAGATCGCTCGCTTCCGCGATGGCTCACGCCGTGTGGTTTCCATCACCGAAGTAGAAGGCATGGAAGGTTCGACGGTTACCTTGTCGGACATTTTCGCCTTCGATCACTCAGCAGGCGTTGATGCTTCGGGTCGGCACCTCGGCAAGCTTAAGCCAACCGGTATTCGACCCAAGTTCACGGAGAAGCTTGCAGACCACGGCATCGTTTTGCCGGCCGACCTTTTCGGATCCATCGACATTTTCGCAGGAAAGAAGTAATCATGATCCGCCTCAACCGTGGCCGTTGGACAACCCACGCGCTGCTTGGACTCTTCCTGCTTTTCCTTGGGATCGTTCCACAGTCGGTTTCGGGCGCGAGCAAAAAACCCGTTGTCGTTGAACCGAAGCTTGATATTGATTTTGTTATAGATACCAGCTCGCGAAACTTTGGCAGAAACCTTCAGATAGCGAAGGCTGCGGTAGGCGCTTACCTGGAAAATGTGAATCCCGCCGTCCGCGTCGGCATGCACGCGTTTTCAGGACCAGCCACTCAAACCCGCGTCCTCTCTGTCGACCAAACCGTATTTCGGGCGTCGCTCAAAGCCCTGCGGACCGATCCAGAAGCCGATACGAATCTGTTTGACAGTATCGACTTTGCCGCGAATGCTTTCGATCGTAAATTCGATTACAAACGCCAAATCGTCGTGGTTACTGATGGGTTCGATAGTTCGAGCAAGCGGACTCTTGAAGAAGTAACTACGAAGCTCGCCGGGGCTGGAACACGAGTAGACGTCATAGCGCTCGATTCAATCAACGCCGATCCTGAAATAACCCAACAACTGGCAAGCCGAACCGGAGGAATCGTTCTTCGGGGAGTCGAGCTTGCCAACGTCAAAGCTCGAGCGCTTCAAACTGTCGCTTGGGCAACGCCTTGGACACCAACACCAGTGCCAGAGCCGAGCCTGTTCACAAGGATCTTGGCATCCAAGCTTGTCCTTGCACTCGGAGCGCTCCTAGTTTTTGCAGCCCTTGGCATCGGGGTCTTCATGTTGCTTGGACCGAAACCCCAAGCGGTCAAGTTGTTAGGTGATTCAGCTGACGCAAAAAAGGAAAAAGGTTCCTCCGCCGTTTCAGGAATGGTGGCCAATCTTGCCAACGTTGCCGACAAAGCGCTTCTCCGAGGCGACATCAAAAAGTCCAAAAAGGGAAAGAAAAAAGGTGGAATTTCACCCATGCTCGAAAAAGCTGGGATGGACATGCGTCCTGGCGAGTTCCTCATTATTGCCGTCGTAAGTGGCTTGGCATGTGCCGCTCTCGGCTACCTCTACAAAGGTCAAATCGTAGGCGGCATCGGAATGCTTCTCGGCGGCCTCGTAGTGCCTCGAATGTTTGTTAAGCGCAAAGGCAAGAAACGCGCCAACGCCTTCAGCGAGCAACTGAGCGATACGCTACAACTTCTCTCCAGCAGTCTCCGGGCCGGCCAGGGTCTGATGCAAGCTATCGACTCCGTAGCCAAAGAAGGCGACAAGCCAGCATCCGAAGAATTCCGGAGAGTTACCGTTGAAGCACGCCTTGGGCGCGATCTCGTTGATTCGCTTAAAGGCATGTGCGAAAGGCTTGACTCAGAAGACTTTGGATGGGTAATCCCCGCCATCGAAATCAACCGTGAGGTAGGTGGCGATCTGGCCGAAGTTCTCGAAACCGTGGCCTCCACCGTTCGCGATCGCGCCGACATTCGTCGGCAGGTAAAGACGCTCTCAGCTGAGGGCAAAATGTCTGCGTACGTACTTCTTGGCCTGCCGGTAGCCATCGCCTTGATGGTAAAAGCTTCAAACCCTGCCTATATCGGCGCTCTGATGGTTGGTACTGGCCTGTGGTTATCGGGAGGTTGTGTTCTTTTGATGATCATCGGTGGCGCGTGGCTATTCAAACTCTGCAAGATCGAATTCTGAGGTTATGACATGAACCCACTTGCTATCCTCGGCGCTGTTGGCGTCATGGCCCTGATCCCGATCCTCACTTGGGCTTTTCTTCCTGGAGGAAACGCCAAAAAGGTCGACGCGAAAACGCTTATCGGGTCAACGTCGGGAGGCTCAGCAATCGACTACCGAACTGCCTCCCTGCAACGATCCGGTAAAGATCGTGCGGCACCGGCGTTTGCCAAAGGCATCGACATTCTGCGCAAACGCACACCAAAAGGGTGGAGCGAAGAAATGGAAATGCGCATCGCCATGGCGGGGATGAACTCCAGCTGGACCTCAGAAAAGGTTCTTGTACTTAAGGCCATCGGTCTCGTCGTTGGTAGCTTGCTGTCTTACTACTTTTACTCCAAGGGTCTGAGTTCGAAAATTAACAAGATCGGAGCCTTCGGCTCTGCCCCACTTGGCTTCTTTCTCCCCGACATCATCATCAAGAATAAGGCCGACAAGCGCCAAGAGATCATTCAACGTCAGCTTCCCGACATCTTGGACCAAATCACCGTCGGTGTAGAGGCTGGTCTCGGTTTTGACTCGGCCATGGCTCGTTCGGCAAAATCCACGAGCGGGCCACTACCCGAAGAACTTGCTCGTACTTTGCAACACGTGAGTGCCGGATTGTCTCGTGCCGAAGCAATGCGAGGACTAGCAAATCGCAACAAGGTTCCTGAACTGCGCCAGTTCGTCGGTGCAATTTTGCAAGCGGAACAGTTCGGTATCCCGATGGCTCAGGTGCTTCGTGTGCAAGCAGTTGAACAGCGACGACGACGTCGCCAACGTGCCGAAGAAAAGGCCATGAAACTTCCTGTCAAGGTGCTCTTCCCTCTTGTACTTTGCATTCTTCCCGCACTCTTCATCGTGCTCGTCGGCCCCGCAGCCCTTTCCATCAAAGACGCCAACTTCGGATAAGAAGCGGGGGTAGAGACGGTTTCAGGTTCGTAGCTTTTCGTTTCAACGCCCGAAGGTTTAACTGTCGTCTATCGCATCGGTTCCCCTTAGGGAGCCGGCTCTTAGGAGCAGGCTTGTGAGTAAGGAAGCAGGCTTGTGTGTAAGGAAGCAGACTTCTTAAGGAAGCAGACTTCTAAGGGGCAAGCTTCGTGGAAACGGGCTTGGTAGACGCAGGCTTCGTAACTCCTTTGGAACCAGCGGTTTTCGCAGTCGATTGCTTCGGTTTTGAAGTTGGCTTTGGAGCAGGAGCGCGATCACCCCCAGAATCAGCC
The DNA here is from genome assembly GCA_043754155.1 of Acidimicrobiia bacterium. Taxonomy (GTDB): domain Bacteria; phylum Actinomycetota; class Acidimicrobiia; order Acidimicrobiales; family JANYDT01; genus JANMZO01. Next base: position 2,657 of record JAYUVJ010000256.1, on the reverse strand, counting down.
TTCGTTGCTGGAACGGAAGAAACCGAATCTGCCACCCCAGCATCGGCCTGGGTGACTTTTGGTTTCGTTGAGGTTGCGGGCTTCGCGACTCGATCGGTAACTCCCGGAACCACGGGCACCCCCTCGTCTGTGGTGTAGAGGGTGACCTTTGCTCCGGCTCGAACTTTTTGACCACGAACCGGACGAGTGTGGAGCACCGGTCGATCCACCGGACCAATGGTGTCGCCAATCGTAAATCCCGCAGCCCGCAACTCCACGGCTGCGTTCGCTGGCAATTGATCAATTACGTTAGGAACAACCACTAAATTTTGACCCTTCGAAACAAAGATAGTTACCGCATCTCCCCGTTTCACCAGTACGCCTTCTTTCGGCTCAGTGCTGGCCACTGAACCCTTCTTCACGTCGGAATAGATCTCGCTCACTGTTGAGGTGACGCCGACGGGCAGCAGTGCCTGTGCTTCGACAATCGTAAGTCCACGAAGTTTTGGAAGCGCAATGGCGGCTGGTCCGGCAGAAACCACCAGAGAAACAAACGCTCCAGGCTTCACATCCCCTTGAGGGGTCCAGCTGATGACCTGCCCGAGCGGGATCGTTTCGCTCGTCACATACATCGGTGGATTCGGGAACCGAAAACCTTCGTTGCGGAGCACCGCGATTGCCTGTTCGTAGGTAATGGCCGTAAGGTTCGGAACCGCTACTGGGGCCAATCCCTTCGAAGCCGTTACCGTGATGATGCTTTTTTCGGGGAGACGAATTCCTGCACGAGGCTCCTGGCGAACAACCTCACCTGCAGGTACCGCAGCGGAAAACTCTGGAGGCGTAGTCACTACGGTGAATTTCGCTTCAGCAGCTTTACCTTCGGCGGATTTCACCGAAGAGCCGATTACTTGAGGGACTAGATGCGTTGAAGTCCGACGCAACGCGTAAACACCAACGCCAGCACCACCCGCTGCAACTGCGCCAACAAGTCCTGCGAGCACGGTTGTCGCAACCCGACGTTTTGACTTCCCATTGGCATCTTCTGCACGACGGACTACCTCGCTACGCGCTTGAGCCTCGGCCCGCCTGGCCTCACGTCGGCCTTTGGCACTGAAATCTGCTGGTTTCACCGGCGTGGTGACTGCAGATTGCGCAGCGTCATCATCGACATCAGCATCGAAGAACCCCGGTATCGAGGGAGGCTTGGGCGCAAAATCTACCGGTGCAGTTGAACCGGCAAAGAGGGTGGGATCGCGTTGATCAAGCGCCGATGCGGCGGCCAAGATGGTTGATCCATCGAGAGGCAGCGAACCAGCGACGGGAAGTTTGCGAGCAAGTTCTTCCAACGCAGCCACGAACTCGCGGGCATCAAGGCGATCGGCGGGTTCCACCGTGGTGGCCAAACGAAGAATAGGTCCAAGTTCACCCAACTTCTCCGGCGTGTCAACTGGTCCATCGAGGCGAGCCATGGCCGTTCCCTGCCAGGTGTCAGCCGTGAAAGGAACGGTACCCATTACCGATTCGTAGATAACCAGGGCGAGGGAGTAAACGTCGGACCGGCCATCGGTGTTGCGACCGCGAGCCTGTTCGGCAGAGATGTAACGGGTGGTGCCGACGAGCGCTCCTTCCGGTTCGGTCCGGGCTTGATCCGCTAACGCTCTAGCTAGGCCAAAGTCACTTACCCGAACTCGTTGATCGTCACCAAAAAGCAGGTTGGCCGGCTTGATGTCGCGATGGATGACCATGGGCGACCGATCCTGGAGATAGACGAGCACCTCCAGCACCTGCCGAAGCACCTCGATCACCTCACTCGCCGAGAACGGGCGCTGCCGCGCGATCTCCTCGAGCGACGGGCCATCGACGTACTCCTGGGCCAGGTAGAGCCGAAGACCGACGCCTTCTCCCTCCTCGAAGCTCGTCAGGAAGCGCGGAACATTCGGATGAGAAAGCGCTCCGAGGACCCGTGCCTCGCGCTCGAAAGCCTCCAGCGCCTCGAGCGTTACCTTCTGAACGAACGCGAGTTCCTTCAGCGCGACGCGGCTGCCGTCCTTGGCGGTCGCAACATACACCCGACCGCGCGGCCCCCTGGAGATGACTCGCTCGACTCGATACTCGCCTGCAGTCAACGCGGCACCGCAGGATGGGCAGCGCGCTCCAGCAACCAGCATGTTGCAGCCCGGGCAAGCCTGAGGCTCGAGTGGCATGTTGAGGCTCATGGTTGGACCTCGCAGTGACCGAGTGTGCTCGTGTGTGCGCCCTTGCTCTGTGGCAACGTCGCTCTGGACGATACGATCGGAACCTGCAAACTGCGTGTTCTGCCGCCGGTGCTGAGCACGGGTCCCATTCCCAGTTGCCGAGCGCCGGGTCCCTCGCGTTGCCGCATCCAACGTAGGTCCGACGCTCTGGCCAAACTACCACGGGTTGCTCTGGCAGGACGAGGGTCGCAGTTGACGGTGGCGAGGGGACCTCCGACGCCTCCAGCACGGCGGCTCGCTGTCCACGCCATGACTGCATCATCCGGAACCAGGTGGTCGAGGGCTGCCGCATTTCTACCGGCTGCCGCTCATGCGGCAGGCACGGTCCGCCACCCGCAGCCGCTGCTCAGCCAGCTGGTCGAAGACGGCCGGGTCTGGTGGGAGTCCGCTGGCCAGATCCGGACGCTCGAGTTCAGTCCGGAC
>JAYUVJ010000255.1:0-4114 GCA_043754155.1 Acidimicrobiia bacterium | reverse complement strand
CTCCACTCGCAACTACGGAAATAGTCCCTGGGAAATGAACACGGTAGGCAACGGCGCGTGACGCGATGTCGGATCCTCCACAAACCGTTTTCGGTAGCTCATGATCAAGCAATGCTGCATGGAGTGATCACGGTTGACGAGGCGATAGCCCTGGGAATTAGTCGGCGCAGGGTCTATCGGTTGGTGGAGCGAGGGGTATGGTGGAAGCTGTTTCCTGGCGTCTTTTACACCCGTCACGGGCTGGAAATCGACACCGTGGTCCCCAGGCAGCCTCGCCGAACCCAAAAGAGTGTTTCGATTCGAGAGGCAAAGTTGGCACCTATTGCCGGGGTGCAAGTACTCACGTCTCCGCCGCTACCGATCGTTATGGAACTCGACGAGCAAACGCTCTGGAAGGTCCAGCTAGCGGGGGCTCTAGTGTTTGCTGGGGATGGGTCGATGGTGAGTCATCGAGCGGCAGCGAAGCTTCATGGGCTCGAAGGTTGTAACGCCTACCCCTTCGATGTCACGATCCCGTTTGCAGCGACGCATCGGCCAAAGGGTGCCTATCGCTCAACACTGGCCGACTCTTCCGTCACCATTGATGGCTTGAGGGTTTCGTCCATTGTTCGGACACTGCATGACTTGGGGGCAGTTTGTCCGCTAGTGGTCGTGGAACAGGCTATGGAATCTGCACTTCGCGGTCGCGATCGTCGCCGCCCGGATCTATGGAATGAAGCACTGCTGGTGTCCCTTCGACTATTCATACGTACACATCCGAAAACGAGGGGCAACCACTGCTTGACGGCGGTTCTGAATCGTCGTACAGATACCGATCGGCCGACGGGCAGTTTGCCCGAAACGTTCCTTTGGCAAGCTCTTTTTCGGATTGGGCTGGTTGCGGTACGTCAACCAACGGTGCGAATTGTTGATGCGCAAGGCAATCGGTTGGACATCTTTTTTCCTGACTTGGCGCTTCCGCAGTTTCGCATCATTATCGAGATCGATGGCGTCGAAGTTCATTCGGGGCAGACTGCGTTTGCTCGGGATCTTCGACGACAAAACAAACTTCGCAGTTTCACTATCTTGCGCTTCACCGCACTTGAGGTTTTCCAGAATCCTGATCGAGTTGCCGAGGAAGTTCGCAGAGCAACCTTACGTTCGGCCGACCATCGCGCTGGCTGGACCGTCGACGGGATCTCAGTCACCTACTCGCTCAACGAGTTTGTCGTTCTCGATCCCACCCGAGGCCGCGCTTGACATACAGCCCCTGAGATAAGAATTGCGAAATAGTGCCGGTTGACGAATCTAGACACGGTCTGAACTCGTCAAGTGGCGCTCCACTCGCAACTATCAAATGATCGGTGGGGAGTCGGGGTGCTTTCCCGTGGGCACTCTTGGGCTCCGGGTCAGTTGGAGGAGGTGGGCGACGGCCATGGCCGCGAGCTAGCGAAACATTGTGGGTTTGGCGAAGTGCATTTTGGGGACGACGAGGGCGACGATTTCTGGGCCGGGCATAGGTTTTGCGAACAGGAAGCCTTGACCGTATTCTGCACCAAGTCCGGTGAGAATGGCCGCTTGATCCTCGGTTTCGATTCCTTCGACGACGACCCGCAAACCCAGTTCCTTGCCCATAGTTACAGCGGCGCGGATGATGGCGATATTGGGAGAACCAGTAGTGATGCCGTTAAGGAAACTTCGGTCGATCTTTATTTCGTCGAATGTGAGACCAGCCAAATAAGCGAGAGAGCTTGATCCGGTGCCGAAATCGTCGAGTGCAATTTCCACTCCGAGATTTCGGATCCGCTCGATTGCCGCCCTCACCTTTTCCGGGTCTTGCATAAGGGTGCCCTCAGTGATTTCCAGCACGAGATAATCGGCATTGACCCGATGCATTTCCAGCAGACGTGCAATCGTGGAAACGAAACCCGGATCGAGAAGATTGCGAGTGGATACGTTTACGGCGACTCGCACTTGGAGGCCGTGTTCGAGCCATTCGCGGCACTGCTTCAAACTTGCGTTGACCACGAACCTGGTTAGTTCCTGAATCAAGCCCGTCTGTTCTGCTGCCACGACAAACTCAGTGGGGGAGATGAAACCATACGTTGGGTGGGGCCATCGAACGAGAGCTTCAACGCTGTGCAGCGAGCGGTTCGATAGGGCGATTTTGGGCTGGAAGTGAACTCGCAGTTCTTCTTCGGCGATGGCTCGGCCTAGATCGCCCATGCGAATGAGTTGACCCTGGGGGGTATCGGTGGCTGCATCCTTCCCTCCACCCCAAGCAACGCCAGTATGAAGTGTCTTTGCCCGAAGCATGGCCCGCTCGGAAACCACCAACAAATCAGCGAGCATGGTGCCATGGTTGGGGGTGTACGCAATGCCGATGCTGGTTTCGAGGCAGATTCTTACTGCCGCCACGTCGATCGGTCTTCGCAGTCGATGGATGATCTGCGTACTTAGCGCAGCAGTGTTGTCGTTTGAAGTGTGCGGAAGCAGAATGGCGAATTCATCGGCACCCATTCGTCCGACGACGGCATCAGAGTACGGCCCTACGACTTCAATCAATGTGGTTGCCACGTGGTTAAGGATGGCATCGCCGTTTGTGTAGCCCAGGTGGTGGTTAATGTCGCGGAAGGCATCGATGTTGACGGTAAGAACGGCCGACGGGAACTTGCTGCCTGATTCGGCTAGCGCACGTGTTCCTTCGGTGAAGAACCCGGATCGGTTGTGCGCGAGTTTGGGCGAGAGGGAACGGTTGTGCGTGAGTGATTCAAACGTTCTGGCTAAGAAGCCAGCGGGTTTTCGATCACCTGAGTTTACGGCGGCATCCATCCCTTCTTGTATCGGTAGCAACTTCCAACTTCTTGAAAGATTTCATAGAAAATACCTAAAGGATGCACAATATGTCTAAATTTACGTCGATAAGTACCTCTAGGGGCCGGAGCAACTCAACAGCTAAAAGCGAGGCGGGCGTTTTTCTCGGAGGGCCACTACGCCTTCGGTGAAATCGGGTTGGGTCATGGCGTTGGAGAGCAACTCGTCGGCTTCTCTAATTGAGGTTCCGACGTCGTGGCGAAGAAGATCCCTGGCTAATTGACGTTTGGTCATGGTCAAGGATGCCGGGGAAACCTCTGTAGCTAATACGTGCGCATAGTGTTTAACTTCTGCGTCGATGCGGTCGAGTGAAGGTGCCTTCAGCGCGAACCCGTAATCGGCTGCCTCGGCGCCCGTAAAGCGTCGTCCGGAAAAAAGAAGGTCGGTGGCGACGGTTCGGCTCATGATGCGTGGCAGCATCCAGCTCAATCCATATTCGGCAGGTAGCCCGAGCTTGGGGGAGGCCGTGGCGAGGACGGCTTCGGCTGCGACAAATCGAATATCGCAGAATGCGGCCAGGGCGAGGGCAACTCCAGCGCATGCACCGTTCACGTTGGCAATAATCGGTACACGTAATCCCAGCTGCCAGGCGAAATGCGCGTCGAGAAACGGGTGTACGCCGTAACCTGGATTGGCTTGCTCGCCGCGGAGTCCATCATCGTACCCACCCCGTTCAACATGCCCGCTCAGTGCCGTTGCATCCGCGCCCACACAGAATGCCCGGCCTTGGGGATCACCCTGGACAACGATCACTCGCACGCTCGTGTCAACATTCGCTTGGCTGCAACACCATCGGTACTCAGCGTGCATACGACCAGTCCAGGCGTTGCGACGCTCGGGCCTCGAAAGCATGATGGTGGCCACGCCAAAAGCATCCACGTTGTAACAAGTTGATTTAAGTTCCATGTTTATGTCCTTGGTTTGAAATGTTGTCGTGACCCCGCTACCGGGGTAGTGGGCGAAGCAGCAGCAATGGTTCGTCGGTGTTTCGGGCCGCAGTTACCTTGGTGCCAAAGTCGATGCCCCACCATTTGTAGACGCGGTCAAGGCTGGCCTCGCCCGTTTTGAAACTGTCGACGGCTGGGCTGGTGAGGTACTTCGGAATTCGTTTGTCGTACTGGGCGATCTGGCGAAAGTGCCACCAATGATCATCAATCAGCAGATCGGCTTCTAGGGCTAACCCATCCCAATTTTTGTAGATAGGTGTGCATACGGAATAGGCGCAGAGAGTGTACGGAAGTGGAGAAGCGTCTGCCTTCTC
>JAYUVJ010000254.1:0-2222 GCA_043754155.1 Acidimicrobiia bacterium | reverse complement strand
TTTACCAAGGCAGGTAACGCAAGTCTTCGACCAAAAAACACTGCCATTCCCGCAAAGAAAATCAGCGTTCCCACGGCGATTGTAATGAACGGAAGTCGTTGTTGGATCCCGTCGGAAGCACGGTCGATAATGAGTCCCGTCGTAGCAAAAACTGCCACAAACCCCGCTGTAACCGTAAGTGCCGATGCGACCGCGCGGAGCAACCTTTTCTCTACCGACGTATCCCGAGAGCTTGACCCGACAAACAAACTCACGTATGCCGGAAGCAACGAGAACCCGCACGGGTTAATAGCAGCAACCATTCCTGCAGTTATGGCCAACGCAATGGGAGCGTTCATTTAATCCGTTTCTGAAAGCTGGCAACATGATTTATGTTTGCTTCTGTGACTACGGCGGGATCATCTGAGCGGTCGATGGCAGGTAGCGGTGCACGGTCCTTTCGAGACATTTTCAGTGACACCGCGAATGCCAAGACGCCGGCGAGGAACGCAACGAACGATTCAAGCCCTACGCGAGACGACCCAAAGGCCGGCAGGTACCGGCTTGCCAACGCTCTTACCCCACCGAGCACTGCTAACGAAACAGACAACTTGGTGACAGCATTCATCGTGTGATTGCGCCGCAATAGCCAGGCAGAAACTAGGAATGCCGCTGCGACAAAGAGGCCAACAGGAATCATTGGTCGAGTCAATCCGTAAGGTGTTAGGCCAACGCTCGATGTGGGCCCAAGGCAACCATCGCGCAACAAGCAGGCCCCTTCATAGAACGCTAAACCCACGAGCACGTAGGGCACTCCCGCCGAGAGTAACACGGTGAGTCCTTCCGGTGTTCGGCGATTTTGCCAACAACAAAAACCAACGGCGAACAGGATGCCAGCCCAGAATTCGAGTCCGCTTCGAAACACGAGAATGTCCCTAATTCGGCTCAAGCTTGCCGGGTTGTCAAACAGTAGAAAAACTACTCTTGACGCCACTAAACCAATAATAACCGGGGTGGACGCAGCTTCACTGATTTTCTGTCGATCAAACCCAAATGGTGGAACCAATCGTAGGGCGAGGAGCGTTCCAGCGATAACCGTGAGCATGCTCAGGAGGAGGCTGAGATCAATCACTTTTTCGCTAACGCTTCTTCGATGTGTGCTGCGAGGCGTTGCTCACTAATTCCTCCGTTAACCCGGGAAAGTAACCGGCCGCCCGTGGCGAACACCAGTGTGGTTGGAAGCCCGCTCACTCCAAGGAAAGGGCCAATTTCAGATTTGACATCAACCACAGTGGGATAAGTGATTCCGTAGCGTTTCATGAATGCTTTTGCGGCAACAGGTGAGTCGTCAGACAAAACGCCAAGAAAGACAACTCGCCCCCGGAAGGTTTTCGCCGCGCGCGCCAACATTGGTGCTTCAGCACGACAGGGGGCGCACCAAGACGCCCAAACGTTCACGACGACTGGAAGTTTCGATGCCGCTACCATTCCCTGAAAGCCAACCCCTGAAGCGTTAGCAACTGTTCCTAAAGATGGGATCGCTAGCGGAGGACCAACTGCCGTCAATATAGGTCGATCATTCAAGCCTGTCGCACATGCGCTAAGCAGCACGGCCAGAACAAAACCACCGAATGCAGCAAATTGGCGAACTCGTCGATATCGAGACAAACTCACGGAAGAGTTACTCCACCAAAAGAACTGAGCAAGGTCCTACCGTCTGCCTTCCAAGCCAGCATCCCACCCCGCAAATCCGTCACGTTTCGATAACCCATCCGAAGAAGTTCCCTACCCGCAATCGCTGACATACGCCCACTCCGGCAGTAAACGAGAAGTGGCGTGTCAAGATCCTTTGGAAGGTCGGCTTTCCTGCTCTCGACCTCATTGTAGGCCACAGAAAGTTTGGTTCCTCGAATCTCTCCATCGTAAGGAACGTGGACATTCAGCAACACCCCTCCCTTTAGCCGTCGATCTTCGAACACCGAGGGGGTAACCAACTCTGAGAGTCCCGAAGCTTCAACTTGGGTTGCGTACGCCGGCTTCTGTGCCAACGTTAAAGTATTGTCCACGGGTTTACCGCTAGGCATCGTGGTGCCGAGAAGCATCGAACTCATTGTTGATCCCGTCCCATTGTTCCCTGGCATGGCCAAAGCGAAGTACATGGCAATCGCGGCAACAAACAAGCCGAACGAACCGACCATGATTTTGGAATTCTGCTCAGGCGACCTCTTTTTACCCACGCTCCA
>JAYUVJ010000253.1:0-2498 GCA_043754155.1 Acidimicrobiia bacterium | reverse complement strand
CCGTTAGTAATAGTGCCGACGGCCATGACCGCAGCCATTGCCCCAAAGAGAATGGGGAACGCTTTGCGCTGATGAAAGACCTCATCAAAAATCTGTTGTGAACCAGCGATGTAGCCGCTGAAAGCACCCATCAGCACTACGTTAGAAACGAGGAGCCACACCGTCCGCCTACTTTTGCCGATGGCCTTTGCTGCACTGGAAACTGAGTCCAGCGAGATGGGCCGACGCTTTTCAACTCTGAGGGTTTCGGGGAATCGTGCGGTGATCCAGGCGAAGAGCAGGGTGGCCGCACCCGTGCAGGTGAAGAACGCCGCACGCCAATTCACGGCGCCCACAATGAGCGCTCCAATTGAGGGAGCAAGGATTGGCACCAGGAAAAATACGGCCATCACGAACGACATTTCCTTGGCCATTGCCGCACCCGCGAACGTGTCGCGAACCGAGGCCATGATGATCACACGAATTGCACCGGCGCACATTCCCCAAACCAACCGCATCGCCAACATAACGCCAAGCTTCGGCGTGAGGCCAGCAACAACGGACATCACAAGCACCCCAACGAGGGCCGACTGGAGCGCGACACGTCGTCCGAATCGATCGGTGAGCAACCCGGCGGGGATTTGGCCAAGTGCCATACCGAAGAGGAAAAACGTGACCAGTCCAGCGACCGCAGGCGAGCCTTTTGCCAAGCCCAGATCAGCGCGAATTTCTGGGAACGCCGGCAGCATTAAATCGATGGCCAAAGCACCCAGAGCCATACACAGAGAAAGCATCAACCGGAATTCGACACTGCCAGGCTGGGCTTTCCCCGTACTCTTACCAGTTGGAATTTCGGGTGCATTCGCGCCAGTGGTTGTTTCGCTAGTTTTTCCGGTGCTGGTTTCGGTGATTGTTTCTATTTCCAAGGCTGTGGCGGTGTGGCTCCCGAGATTGCGCACGGCTACATCGGGGGAAGAATTCACAGTTACCACCGTACCCGCCGGAACTTGCCGGAACTACAAGAACCTGCTTTGGTAGTGCAGTGCGAACCACGTTAGATGTCACAATTCAACGCGCCAAGCAGCCCGATGGTCGACGGGTGTTCTCCAAGTTGGTGGAAGGGCCAGGTGAGCCTCACCAGTGGCGAGATGATCTCGGAATTGATGGGGTGGCTGGTGATGTCGTGGGAGCTGGTTTTGCTGGTGGTTCTGGTGGTTCTGATGCAGCTGACGGGTCTCGTTCGGCCCGAGTGGTTGCTTCGGAGTTGATCGATCGATTGGCCGGGGCTCGGGCCTTGTTGCGACTGGTGCATCTGACCGATACGCATGTGATTGACGCGTCGTCACCTGCTCGGGCCGAGTTTGTGCAGTTGGCCGCGGCAACGGATTCGCGGTGGGACATCATGGTGCCGATGTTCCGTCCGCACGAGTTGTTGCAGCAGCACGCACTCGCGGCCATGGTCAACACCATCAATGGCTTAGCGGTAGCACCGGTTTCGGGCGATCCGCTTGACGTGGTGGTCGTGACTGGTGACTGCGTCGACAATGCGCAACGCAATGAACTCAACGCCTACTTAGCATTGCTCGATGGCGGGACGGTGCACATGCCATACGACGGTGTGCAATCAGTTGCGGCGTGTACTTATGGCGTGGCTAGTGAGGCGGCTGGGGTGGCTGTCGGTATGGCTGATGGCGTGGCTAGTGAGGTGGCTGGGGTGGTTGCGGTGGCTGTCGGTGTGGCTGGCGGTGAATCAGAGTTCTGGTGTCCTGATCCTTCGGTTGATGATTATTGGAAGCGTGCCTATGGATTTCCTTCGTATCCGGGGCTGTTGGAAGCAATCGATGAGCCAATCATTGCGCCTGGCCTGAAGCTTCCATGGTTGGGGATTGTGGGGAATCACGATTGGCTGCGCCAGGGGACGGCGAAGACATCGGCAGCGTTGGAACTAATCGCTGTTGGGGTGGATAAGTCGACGGGTATGCCACCAGGATTCTTGCCCGAAGACGCGCTTGTTGCTTACTTGGAAGAACCGGCTTCCTACAACGTCGGCGGGCCGACTCGAACGGTTCGGGACGATGCTGAACGAGTGGGAATCACTGCTGACGAATTCATTTGTGCGCATATCGAATCGGAAGTTGGCTTGAACCGATCTGCTGTAATCCGATCTGCAGTAATCCGAGGGCACGGATTCGGTGGTGACGTGCGGAATTTGCGTCCCGACTATGTGGCGGATTTTGGTGCGGTGCGGATTATTGCTATTGATACCAACCATCCGGCTGGGCACTATCAAGGCAGTGTAGGGCTGGCTCAGCTGGCATGGCTTGAGGAACGGCTGGTTGAAGCAAAAGATGTGTACGTACTACTTGCGTCGCATCACCCAACAGAGGCGCTGACCAACGAAACGAAGGCTGAGGGTTTTGCCGACGATCGCATGTTGGCTGATCCAGTGGCCGAAATGTTGCATCGTCATTCGTGTGTGATTGGTTGGCTTACCGGCCACCGACATCACCATCGAATCA
>JAYUVJ010000252.1:0-5323 GCA_043754155.1 Acidimicrobiia bacterium | reverse complement strand
TGGTGCGTCGCCGAGAACGGTATAGATCTCCCAAGCAATATCGGGCCCTTCAACCCACACCTTGTCTTGCAGTGCATAGCAACATGCCGTGTTGTCTTGCACCTCAGTAGGTATATCTTCTGCTTGGAAACGCACGATCGCCTCAGCAACTTCTTTAGACGTTTCCACTTCCACGCCAATGTGATTCATAGTTCCCGGCACACCGGCACCGGCGATTAACACGAGCTTGAGCGGCGGATCGGCGATGGCAAAATTTGCGTATCCTTCGCGAACCTTGGCTGGGCCGGTTTTGAACAGCTTGGTGTAAAACGCGATCGCTTCATCAAGATCTCCAACATTTAGTGCAAGTTGTACCCGTGACATAACTACCTCCGATAGATTGACGTTTGTCGATGTGTCCATTCTGCACAAGACATCGATGATTGTCAATGTCTTGTTTGGAAGATTTTTCGTTGGGCACGTATGGATTGAGGTTCCGAAAATGGCAACGCAAATACAACCCAAACCACTCACATCCCTCACCTCGTGCTGCGCTCCCCTGGCGGCCGACACGCTCGCCGAGCAAGATGCCGTCGGTCTTGCTTCAGCCTTTGCCGCTCTTGCCGATCCGGTCCGACTTCGACTCCTTAACCTCATCGCCACCGCCCCATCCGGCGAAGCCTGCGCCTGCGATCTGGTTGACCCCGTCGGAAAATCCCAACCGACGGTCAGCCATCACCTCAAAATCCTCGTAGACGCCCAACTCGTAACCCGCGAAAAGCGCGGCGTATGGGCTTGGTACCGAGCCCGCCTCGACAAACTCGCCGAACTCCGCACCTTCCTGTCGTAATTGCGAAGGCGCTAACAAGACCAAGCTGCCAAGACGCGCCTGCAAGTTCAGCAAACACGTTCACCCCACTTTGGTTCGCACATCTCGTCACGCTAAATCTGCTGCCTTCCGTAAAGCGCGGTGTGCGAGAAACGCAGCCGTACTCAAGTTTGGCTGCTCGCGACACAAACCCTTCGAAATTTGAGAAACAAAACCGACTACAAGTCCGTCCTGATTTGCATCGAGCAAGCTGCAAATCAGGGGCGACTGGCGCTACAAGCCGGCGGCGGTGCGGAGGAGGGCGGTGATGGCTTTGCCATCGGCCTTGCCACCTGAGAGTTTCATGGCGGCACCAACAAAGAATCCAGCAATTTTGGGGTCCCCGTCTTTAAGGCGTTGGAACTCAGTTGGGTGCGCAACGATGAGTTGATCCACTAAGCCTTCGGCAGCACCGGATTCCATGGCTTCGAAACCGCGGGCCTTGGCGATGGCCACCGGATCTCCACCAGACGCCAAGACCTCAGCCAGTACTTGCTTGGCCTGAGTGGCGGTGAGTTTTCCGTCGGCCTCCATGACCAATACGGCAGCAAATGAATCAATGTTCAGCGCGCTTATGACTGAAGCCTCTGCAGCACCAAGTTCGTTGGCGGCACGATTTATGGCGGAACGAGCGGGTGCGCCTTTGGCGATGGCAGCAAGCACCAAACCATCGAGCCCTTGATCGACCACGGTCACCACGGGATCCGATGACGGGGCCAATACACCACCGGTAGCTTCGCTCAACAAGATCCGTCGAGCGGCCGGCATAGGAACGAGCGCAGCGGCAATGGAGGCAACCCATTCAGGCATGGGCGACATGGGCACAAGATCCGGCTCGGTAAAGTAGCGATAATCGTTGGCCTCTTCCTTAGAACGCATTGATGACGTGCGACCATCAGCTTCACTCCAGTGCCGAGTTTCCTGCACAATTTTACCGCCAGCTTCTAACAAATCAATCTGCCGAGCGGCCTCGTACTCAATGGCACGTTGCAACGAACGCAACGAGTTCACGTTCTTTACCTCAGCGCGCGTACCAAGTTCTGCCCCATACCGGCGAACCGAAACGTTGGCGTCAACCCGCATCGAGCCTTCTTCCATTTTGCCGTCGGACGCACCAGTAGCAATAAGAATGGCCCGAAGTTCCGAAGCGTAGATTCGCGCATCTTCAGATGAACGAATATCGGGCCGCGAAACGATCTCCACCAGCGGCACACCGGCACGGTTGTAATCGACCAACGAGTAGTCGGCACCAGCAATACGTCCTGAGCCACCCTTGTGCGACGACTTCCCAGCATCCTCTTCCATATGTGCACGTTCAATACCAATTCGCGTGCCATTGGGCAGATCGAGGTAACCATCCACGTTGATGGGCTGGTCGTACTGAGAAACCTGGTAATCCTTTGTCATGTCGGGATAGAAGTAGTTCTTGCGATGGAACGTACTAGGCGCGACCGTGCAGTTCAACGCTGAACCAATCCGAATGGCGTACTCAACAGCCGTTTGGTTGATAACGGGCAACGAACCAGGCAACCCTAAGCACACGGGGCAAATGTTGGTATTGGGCTCGGTATCAAACGAGTTGGCACAGCCACAAAACATCTTGGTATTGGTGGCCAGCTCGCAGTGAACCTCTAAGCCAACAACGAGTTCCCATCCTTCTTTGACAACACTCATGACCAGTTTCCCTTCTCAATCACCGCAGCAGCCTTCAACAACGTGGCCTCAGACAACGCCGGGCCCAACAGCTGCACCCCAATGGGCATGCCATCGTCACCAACCCCACACGGCACGCTCAACGCCGGATCACCCGAAAGGTTCGACGGGATGGTGGCCACATCGTTGAAATACATGGTCATCGGATCAGCTGTCTTGTCACCAAAGGAAAACGCCGTGGTGGGCGAGGTGGGCGTAAGGAGAACATCGAACTGCGAATACGCCTGGGCAAAGTCTTGAATAATTAATGTGCGAATTTTTTGCGCTTGGCCGTAGTACGCGTCGTAGTAGCCAGCCGAGAGGGCATAGGTACCAAGCATGATGCGGCGCTTCACTTCAGGCCCAAAACCAGCTGCGCGTGAAGCCGACATCATGTCCTGCAGATTTGCTGCCGATTCACCCTTGATCCGCAACCCGTAACGGACCCCGTCGTAACGGGCCAGGTTCGAGGAGCATTCCGCAGGGGCGATCAAATAGTATGCAGACAGACCAAACTTGGTGGATGGCACACTTATCTGCCCCACTGTCGCTCCGGCATCACGCAAACGCTGAGCGGCAACTTCGAGACGCGCCAAAACATCGGCCGACATACCTTCCCCTGCCAACTCGGTGACAATACCCACCCGTAGACCGGCAACGCCGTTCGCAACCCCGTCGGCCACAGCAGCTTGCAACAGAGGTGCAGGCGCGTTGTACGACGTGGAGTCCATTGGATCGTGACCCGAAATAGCTTCGAGCAGCAGAGCCGCGTCGGCCACCGTATGGGAGAACGGACCGATCTGATCAAGGGACGACGCAAACGCAATCAAACCGAAACGGCTCACCAGACCATACGTGGGCTTAACACCAACCAGGCCACAAAGCGACGCAGGCTGACGAATGGAACCACCCGTATCGGAACCCAGCGAAACCGCGGCATAACCCGCAGCAACCGCAGCAGCGCTGCCACCACTCGAACCGCCAGGAACTTTGGTGAAATCGTGGGGGTTTCGAGTGGGGCCAAACGCGGAATTCTCGGTAGAGGAACCCATAGCAAACTCATCGAGGTTGCACTTGCCCACAAACAACGCACCCGAAACGGCCAACCGATCAACGACGGTGGCATTATAGGGTGGCTCCCAGCCTTGAAGAATCTTCGACGAACACGTCGTAGGGATTCCCTTCGTGCACATATTGTCTTTCAGAGCCAACGGCACACCGGCCAACACCCCAGGATCACGGCCCGCAGCAACTGCCGCATCGACCTCGATGGCAGCGACTTGCGCCTCGGCACGCATCACATGATTGAAGGCGTGCACGTCGATTTCCGAAGCATCAATCCGTGCAAAGTGTTCGGCCAGCACATCAACCGCAGAACGCGCACCGGAACGTACATCAGCAGCAATCACCGAGGCCGTGTCACGATGACCGGGAGGAAGGGAAATACCCACGTTGCCCGTGGGCCCGGCAACACCCGCAGCCGAAGAGGAACTCATGACTCACCCAAGATCTTTGGCACACGGAAACGATCATCCTCCGCAAGAGGCGCCATAGCCAGCACCTCTTCGCGATTCAAGCTGGGGCGCACGACATCAGCCCGGAACACATTGGTAAGGCCGAGAGGGTGCGCTGTAGGCGAGATCCCTTCGGTATTGACCGAAGCGATATCGGAGAAGTGACCAAGGATTCCAGCCAAATCAACCAAATACTGATCAATCTCGGAGTCCGTTAGGGCAATCCGCGCCAGACCGGCCACATGGACCACATCCGCACGGGTAAGAGGCGACGACATAGCCGTTAATCCTACTGGTGGCCCTCACCCAAGCCCGGGAGCATTCTGCAAGTCCGAACAGACTCAGCCAATCACACGCCCAATCGGGTTTACGAACCAGCTAAACGCTTACCAAAGCCAAGTGAGTTCGGCCAGTTAGGTTCGATTCAGCAGCCGTGCGGCAAACTGCGAACCCTGCTCGATACAAGCAACCGGGCCGCTCCCCTGCACCAAAGCACAGAGATACCCCGCAGCAAAGGCATCACCCGCACCGGTCGTGTCCTCCACCTCACCAATCGCGGGCACAAAAACCGCATCTATTAGAGAGCCCACCGAAAAGAACCGAACCGGATCCGGACCGTTCTTTTCAACAAAAAGCGGGGCCTGAGCAAATGCGCCTGCAAGTCGTGACTCGTCCTGGTTGGCAAACACCACATCGGGCGCCAGGCCAACCGCCAGCGCATCCACTCGATCAGGACCAAGGTTTTCGAGGAGTGATACCGCCGAAAGGTCAATCGAGACCGCAATCCCAGCAGCATGGGCCCAAGTGGCCAACGTCAAGGCCGTCGAGGCTAAAGGCTCCACTTCAAAGCCGTACAGCGGAATATGCACCAGCGAAGCACCGGCCAACCACCTTGGATCTGGGGGAGCCAAAAACCCACTTGCCCCACGATCCGGCGCCATCGTACGTTCACCATCGGGCTCAACAAGAACAATGACTGTTCCAGTCATCGCACCCAGGTACCTAGGCGCGCATACTTCCACCCCTGCACCAACCAGCTCATCGGTAAGAAAATCGGCAAAAACGTCATCACCCAACCCACCAACGAAACGGACTGACGCACCCGCCCGACCAGCGGCAACAGCAACATTGGCTGCGCTTCCGCCCTGACGAAAGGTGTTGGCGGAAAACGCATCGGTCCCTCTCCGCAACGGATCCCGAAGCGTACATACGATGTCAACCAACAAATCACCAACCGAAACAATCACCGCAAATCCCTTCGGTTCCTACC
>JAYUVJ010000251.1:0-8991 GCA_043754155.1 Acidimicrobiia bacterium | reverse complement strand
CGGCTGCGCGTCCTGTGCAGTTGAGTTGTTTCGCTTTTGAACGAGCCGGTCCTTCGGGGCCGGCTCGTTTTGCTTTTGCGTTCCGATTCTTCCCCGCTGAACTCGTACAACAGGGGTATTACCGGCAACCTTTCGGTTCAACGTTGCCGAGTCGGAATCGTTTCTTGTTTGAGCGAACCACAGCCTTTCCAAAGGTGTGGGATCTGCCGTGAACAGCACCGAATCCAGTGGGATCGACAACTCTATTGCGAGATTTTCGAGGAGGTCTCGTTGCGGGCCGGTTTCAGGGCCGGCCATGGGGCGATGCGCAGCAACGATGTCTTCGGCTTCACCAATTTCGAAGCCGAGCAACATCAAAATGGCTACGGCTACGGTTCCGGAGCGTCCGATGCCGGCTGCGCAATGCACAATGAGCTTCGCCCCCTGTTGCACAAATTTGGTAAGCGTGCGAAATAGCTGGAGGGAATCGTCTGCAGAAAGAGTTCCAAGATCTGGAGTGGCGGCCCAGGTGGCGCGATCAGGTTGGTTGGCATCGAGCCAGGAAACATACGAGGGGTAACGGTCGAGCAGCTCGCGCCGCTGCGTGAGGCACACCACACGATCGGCACCGGTATATGCGAGCGTGGCTTCAACGTCGACACCTATGACGTGTTTCCCGCAAAGCCACAGCTCACCCGGGCAATTCGTGGGGAGAGGGATTTGATCGATGCCACCACCGAGTGACCGATTCGTAAACAACTCCGTCATGAGATCCTCCTACCTCTTGCAGATCTGGAACTCATAAACGCAAAAACTTCCAGCTGACGGGGCGGCCTTGTTCGTAGGGCATCACACCGTGGAACTGTCGGTGGTCATCATCGAAGACCAGGGGCAGAAAGTGTTTGTCGCCCTCCCAAAAATCGAGGGTGCCGTCGAACAGCGCAGCGATTGGGTGCCAGTGCAATTCGCCTTCCTCGTTGTGGGATGGAACGGTTCCCTGGTAGCCGTCGATCACAAAAATGAAACCCAACCAATCCTCACCGTTGCGTCCAAAACCAGGCCACGAAACGGTGCCACGGAGCACCATCGAAGTTATCTCGATCGTAGCTTCTTCGCTAAGTTCACGTATCATTCCAGCTGCGACATCTTCATCTCGTTCAAGCTTTCCTCCTAGACCGTTCCACTTTCCAAACGATTCGTCGTCGGGCCGGGCGTTGCGATGAACGAGCAAAACCTGGGCGCGGTCAGCGCTAAGCACATACCCAAGCGTGCCAATAATTGGAGTGTATGGCTTCTCGGGCATGACCTCGAATGTAGTTCGGCTTCGTGCGAGGGACCTCCTGCGAGCCGAGTGATCGCCTTCAGAAAACCCCGGCCTCGCGATGATGCAAAATCACAAGCCAGCTTCGAAAATTCAGGTTCCTGGCAGAGAAATTGATCCTCGGATATACCCTTCCGATCCGAGTGGTGTTTTCGAATGCCATGTTCGAAAACGTGCCCGACGACCGAGGCAGGGTTGGAGTTTGGCAACCCGTGGCTACTACCGTTGTCGGCTTATGAAACGGGGAGGAGAACAGATCATCCCTCGCCCGGAATCGGCAAGGCCGGGAGCCCCAAATCCATGGCTGGAAGCCAACGCCGACCGATTACACCTTGATCGCGTGCGCAGCGTCGTGGCCCAGCTTGATGGCCGTCACCTTCCCGATGACCTGCCAACCACGCCGATGCGTCCACCTTTTGTAGCGACCACGCGAGATTCCGCGGTATTGCTTCCCTTGTTTCTTGGTGTCGACGGGGATCTTCGTGTGGTGCTGACCCGCCGCTCTGGGCGTCTCAACACGCATAAGGGTGAGGTTGCCTTTCCTGGTGGCCGTGTTGATGCCGGAGAAACCAATCGGGATGCGGCTTTGCGAGAGGCGCATGAGGAAATTGGACTCGCTCCGATTCACGTCGAAATAATTGGCACTCTTGAACCTCTAACCACGGTAGTAAGTGCCTCGAAAATAACGCCGTTTGTGGGCATCGTTGGGAGCATGCCGCCACTAGTTGCCAATGACTCCGAAGTCGCTCGGATTTTCGACGTATCCCTACGTGAACTTATCGATCGGGATTGCTATCACGAGGAAATTTGGGATTTCGCCGACGGCACATTCCCGGTTTGGTTCTTCGAAGTTGATGGTGACACCATCTGGGGTGCCACGGCCCGCATGCTTCGTCGCCTGCTCGACCTTCTCCTACTGGACTAGTAACGTGTGCGAGTGGCTCATGACGTTGTTTTAGTGGTTGATTTCGGTGCACAGTACGCGCAACTCATTGCACGGCGGGTTCGTGAGGCCAACGTGTACTCCGAGATCGTGCAAAACACCATTACGGCCGAGGGGATTCGCAAACGTGCGCCCAAGGCCATCATCTTCTCTGGCGGACCGGCGAGCGTGCATGTGGCTAATGCCCCGTCGATTGATGCAGCCATTTATGACCTCGGCGTCCCGATCTTTGGAATTTGCTACGGAGTGCAGTTGATCGCCCAACAACTTGGTGGTTCAGTTGCCAACACAGGCAAGGGTGAATATGGGCGGACGGCAGTATCGCTGAGTGCCAACGCTACGGGCAGTGCACTTCTCGGCGAAGTTCCAGCGTATTTCAACGTGTGGATGAGTCACTTTGATTCGATCCAGGATCTCCCTTCAGGGTTCGTCGCCACTGCATCAACTGCGGGAATCCCCGTTGCTGCCATGGAAAACGTCGGCTCAAAGATCTACGGAGTGCAGTTTCACCCTGAAGTGATGCACTCCGAGCATGGCCAGGACATTCTGAAGCACTTTTTGTTTAACGTCGCTGGATGCACTCCCGATTGGACGAATGCTTCGATTATCGATGAGCAAATTACCAAGATCCGTGCTCAAGTCGGCAAGCAGAAAGTCATGTGTGCACTTAGTGGAGGAGTCGACTCCGCCGTGGCAGCTGCAATGGTCTATCGCGCAGTTGGCGAACAACTCACGTGCGTCTACGTTGACACAGGTCTTATGCGCGCGAATGAATCAGCGCAGATCGAAGAAACGTTTGTGAGGAATTTTGGTGTTCCACTGATTCATGTGGACGCGAGCGACCGTTTTTTGAGCGCGTTGGAAGATATTTCCGATCCGGAACGCAAACGCAAAATCATTGGTGAATCGTTCATTCGAGTCTTTGAAGAAGAAGCTCGTAAACTTTCCGCAGACGGCGCCAAGTTTTTGGTGCAGGGTACCCTTTATCCCGACGTAATTGAGTCAGGCGGGGGACACGCATCAACTATCAAGAGCCACCATAACGTCGGCGGGTTGCCCGACGACATGGACTTCGAACTCTGCGAACCGTTACGTGCGCTTTTTAAAGACGAAGTGCGAGCGGTTGGTACGGAACTCGGATTGCCGGATGAAATAGTATGGCGTCAGCCATTTCCTGGACCCGGGCTTGGCGTACGCGTGGTCGGAACGATCACGAAAGAACGGATAGAGATCGTCCGCGCTGCTGACACGATTGTTCGTGAAGAGATCAAGGCCGCTGGACTAGAACGAGAACTCTGGCAAGCTTTTGCAGTATTGCCCGTGGTGCGAAGCGTTGGCGTGATGGGCGATGAACGTACGTACGCATACCCAATTATCATTCGTGCCGTAACGAGCGACGATGCCATGACCGCTGACTGGGCGAGGATTCCTTACGACGTTCTTGAGCGCATGTCGACTCGTATTATCAACGAAGTCAAAGGCGTCAACCGAGTTGCTCTCGACATCACCTCGAAGCCACCAGGAACAATCGAGTGGGAGTAGCCCGCTAAAGTCCTCACCCCGAGAACCCATGGGTTGTCATCTTGATCGGGTCGAACAATCCCGACGCGCCGCCAGATGCAGATGATGAGTTACCAAGCGCCGGGAAGAAGCGGAACTTGTACGGGAAGCTATCGAAGTGGTTTCGTGACTGAAGTCGCTGTGTCTCCAGTATCCAAGCGCCCTGTTGTGCCGTAGGGTGTTTGTAGCGCATAGTGCGCCGCAGCGGTCTGCCCGGTTTGCTCACCAGTATGGTGGCTGAATACGCCGGTTTCGGGTCGCAGTATTACCCGGAGTTGCAAAATGAACCGTCCTGTCAAATCTTCATCGACCGCGTCACGCCCCGGATCAGGTCGTCCTGGTTCGGCTGCTGGCCCCCGGTCCGTCGCAGATGTAGCCGCCCGCCGTGGTGATTCCACCAGGGCTGCCAACGCCAAACGTCGTGAACGCAATGGAAGCTCTACGCCTTCAGGACGACCGTCGAACCCCCGTCCGCCCAAGGTTGACATGTTCGCCACCTTCGATGAGGGTGACATGCCGAATCCCGACGCCACCTTTGCCGAGCTTGGTGTCCCTGCACCACTGATTAAGGCTCTGCTCGATGGGGGCATCGATAGGCCGTTCCCCATCCAAGCCGCAACCATGGCCGACTGTATGGCCGGGAGGGATGTACTCGGACGCGGCCGGACCGGTTCAGGCAAAACCCTCGCCTTCGTGCTGCCAGTCCTCACCCGCTTGGCTGCCTCGAACAAGCAACGTCGCCAAGGCCGTCCGCGTGCTCTGATTTTGGTGCCGACCCGTGAATTGGCCATGCAGATCGATGCCGCGCTTTCACCCCTCGGTAAGTTGCTTGGCTTGCGATCGACAACGATTTTTGGCGGCGTCGGCGCCCAACCCCAGATCAACGCATTGCGCCAGGGTGTTGACATTGTGATCGCGTGTCCGGGTCGCCTAGATGACCATATTGGTGGGAATTTCTGTCGTCTCGATGACGTGGAAATCACCGTGTTGGATGAGGCCGATCACATGGCCGATATGGGGTTCCTGCCTGGCGTCACCAAGCTGCTGGCACAAACGCCGCAGCACTCGCAGCGCCTTTTGTTCTCGGCCACGCTCGACAACGGTATCGACGTAATTGTCAACAAATTCCTGCACAATCCCGTGTTGCGTAGCGTGGACCCGGCCGAAGCTGCCGAAGTCAAAATGACTCACCATGTGTTGCACGTGACCTCCGATGAGCGTTTCCCAGTGCTGCGAGATATGGCCGCAGCGCCCGGACGAATCATGATCTTCACCCGCACCAAGCATGGCGCCAAGAAGCTGGCCAAAACGCTTTCGATGAGTGGTGTTCCCGCGGTTGAAATGCATGGCAACTTGAGCCAAAACAACCGCACCCGCAACCTCGCCCAATTCTCCGACGGTTCGGCCACGGCCATGGTCGCCACCGACATCGCCGCCCGCGGAATCCACGTCGACGATGTTGCGCTCGTGGTCCACTTCGATCCGCCGGTCGATCACAAGGTCTACGTGCACCGCTCCGGACGTACCGCTCGCGCTGGTGCCGAGGGAACCGTGGTCACCATGATGACCGATGATCAACAAGCCGAAATCCGTGACCTCACTAAGAAGGCCGGAATTTTACCGACCATCACCCGAGTGACCCATCAGCATGCGCTGTTGGCCGAGATTGCCCCAGGCGAGCGGGAGTTCCGTGATCCGGCTCCCGTCGCCTCACCCAATTCACCAGCCGGTTCCGCCCGAGGTGGTCAGGGCCAAGGGCAAAACCAAGGTCAAAAGAGTTCCTCTCGTGACGGGGCCCAAAACAATGGAACTCGAGGACAAAATCGTGGCCAACGTGGCGAAGTTCCTGGTTCCGCTGCCGCCCCAGGCCGCACTCAATCTGGCGGTTACGGCCGTGACGGATCAACGGCCAGCCCTCGCGGTGGCAATGGTGAGGCTCGTCCAGATCGTTCGGAGCGTTCCGATCGTGGAGTGAGCCGTCCAGCCGAGCGCGGTCCGGCACCTCGCGGCCCAGTGGATCGTGCGGAACGTGCGCCGATCGAACGTCCCGAGCCACGCCCATCGCGGGTCAACGCTGACGGTTCCGCTCCCAGCGTTGCTCTTGGTCGGGGTGCGCCAAGCCGTGGCAACGGTCCTCGCAGTACAGGTGCGGGCGCTGGGCATTCAGAGGCTGGTCGTCCCGAGCCACGTCGTGCAGTTGCCGGCGAGAATGCGCCCATGTTTCGTGGTGCCGATCGCAAGGTCGATGATCGCTTCGGCAACGTGAAAATCAGCGGCGAACGCCCCGATGCTGGGCCCCGCACTGGCAAGTGGGCCCGTGCCAACGAGCGCGCTGGCGATACCGGTCGTTCAAACACGCGCCCTTCGCGCTGAGATTGTCGTTTCAGAGTCATTTATTGTCAGACCCTGTCGGTAACCTGAGCGGGTCATGACTGGTTCGGATCCTCTTTCGCTGTTTTCTGATCTGGCCGGTGAACCGCTTGAAGGGTTCGCTGAGCCGAGAGGCGCGCGCCGTATTGCCAATGTGCCTGAAGATGAGACACCTCAGAGTTTGCAGGCTCTTGCCCGTAAGGCTGCATCGAGTGATGCCGTCGATTCGATTGACTCGGTAGGTTCGGAACCGACGGGTTCGCGCAACGTGTTTGAGCGCGCCGCAGCTTTGGCCGAACGAGCGTTGAACGAAGGTCGCCAGAAACGGTTCCGCGCCGCGAATCCCGACGAGCTGCTGGAAGGGTTGAACCCCAACCAACGCGATGCGGTGATCCACGAAACCGGCCCGCTGTTAGTGGTTGCGGGTGCAGGTTCAGGAAAGACACGCGTACTTACGAGTCGTATTGCCTTCCTAATCGCAGTTCGGAATGTTTCACCGTTTGAAATTTTGGCTATCACTTTCACTAACAAAGCGGCGGAAGAGATGCGTCATCGTGTCGCCAAACTGGTGGGTCCCGTCGCCGAAAAGATGTGGGTCTCCACGTTTCACTCGGCCTGCGTTCGTATATTAAGACGCGATGCCCACCGCCTCGGTTACGGCTCCAGCTTTACGATTTACGATCAACAAGACGCGGTTCGCCTCGTTACCTATGTGCTGCGTGATCTCAACGTCGATCCAAAAAAGCTCGCACCTCGTGCCGTACATGCGACCATCAGCGCGGCCAAAAACGAACTGGTTGATGTTGCCGGCTACCAAGCGCGTGCCGCCAACATTTACGAACGACGTATCGGTGAAATTTACGCCGAATACCAAAAGCGCCTCCTGGCCGCCAGCGCCATGGACTTCGATGACCTGTTGGTGAAAACCGTCGAACTTCTCAAGTTCGATCAAGAAGTCCTTGCCCATTACCAGCGGCGTTTCAAACACATCCTGGTAGACGAATACCAAGACACCAACAAAGCCCAAAACGAGCTCGTCCTCATGCTCGGCGCCAGTCATGGCAACGTAACCGTGGTGGGCGACAGCGACCAGAGCGTCTATAGATTTAGAGGCGCTGACATTCGGAATATTTTGGAGTTTGAAGAGGCGTTTCCGGATACGCGTGTGGTGATTCTGGATCAGAACTATCGCTCGACGCAGAACATTCTGGATGCGGCCAATGCGGTGATTGGCAACAACGTTGGACGCAAGCCCAAGAAGCTGTGGACTGATCAGGGCGGCGGGTTTCCCATCGTCCGGTTTCATGCCGAAGACGAACGCGATGAGGCGCGCTACATCACGCAAGAGATGTCGAAGTTGCATTCGGTCGACAACACCCGTTGGGGTGACATGGCCATCTTCTATCGCACCAACGCCATGAGCCGAATGCTCGAAGAACAACTCGTACGAGTGGGCATCCCCTACAAGGTTGTGGGAGGCACAAAGTTTTACGATCGTAAAGAAGTTAAAGACGTCATCGCTTACCTACGTGTACTTACCAATCCTGCCGACGAAGTTTCGATCAAACGGGTGGTCAACGTCCCGAAGCGCGGTGTGGGCGATACGAGCATGGGCCGCATTGATCAGTGGGCTCGGATGCACGGACGGTCCTTCGCCGAATCGCTCGAGCACGCCGAAGAAGCAGGGCTTACCGGTAAAGCGCTTGGTGGTGTGCGGTCGTTCCTT
Source organism: Acidimicrobiia bacterium (assembly GCA_043754155.1). Lineage (GTDB taxonomy): Bacteria > Actinomycetota > Acidimicrobiia > Acidimicrobiales > JANYDT01 > JANMZO01. The sequence continues at coordinate 1,092 of JAYUVJ010000251.1, read as the reverse complement.
TTGTTGATGGATGAGTTACGCATCATCGAAGGTGGGCCTTCGGCAGTGCTCACTGCGGTCCTCGAAAAGACCGGTTACGCCTCGGAGCTCGAAGCTGAAGGCACGGTGGAATCCGCTGGCCGCCTAGAAAACTTGCAGGAGCTGGTGGGCCAAGCTAAGGAATTCACCACGCTGGAAGAGTTCCTCGAAACGGTGGCCCTCGTCGCCGACTCCGATGAAATTGCCGATGATGACAGCCAAGTCATTTTGATGACGTTGCATACCGCCAAGGGTCTCGAGTTTCCTGTCGTGTTTGTGACTGGGCTTGAAGATGGCGTGTTCCCCCACATCCGCTCCCTCGGTGAACCCGAAGAGTTGGAAGAGGAACGGCGCTTGGCCTACGTGGGCATCACCCGTGCGCGACTGCGTTTGTACCTCACTCATGCGTGGTGTCGTTCGTTGTTTGGCTCAACGCAGTACAACCCCGTCAGCCGATTCGTGCACGAAATTCCTGAAGCGTTGATCGCCAACGTGGGTGAGCAACGTCGATCAGCGGCAGGCCCGAGTTGGTCGGGTGGTTCGTTTGGATCCGGCTACGGACGGGGGAGCGGATCTGGTTCAGAAGGCGACGATGGCAGCGGGGCGACCGGTCGCAACTGGGGTAGCCGTCGACGAGAGCGTGATGATGACGGAGGCCGCGTATTCGGCAGTCGAGCCCATAACGAAGACATCGTCGATGCCGCACTCAGAGCCGGGAAAGCAACACCAGCCAAAACCACCGGTGCAGAAATCCTCGGCCTCCAAGTTGGCGATGAAATTGTGCACAGCCGCTATGGCGAAGGCACGATTGTTGACCTCACCGGCGAAGGTGACAAAACCTCGGCCACGGTGGCCTTCCCCAGCGTGGGCGAAAAGAAGTTCCTCCTCGCCTTCACCCCCTTGAAAAAGGCCCGCTAACACCATTATGTAAGTATGCCTATGAAACAACCTCTTCGGGTTGACTTGAAAGATTGTCTCGGCTTAACCTGGCCTTTATGAACCGCCCCGCGGTGCCGAACGAGCTGAACCGCTGAGCCGTGCCCGCACCAGTTGCTGACGAACCAACGTTGGCCA
>JAYUVJ010000250.1:0-5610 GCA_043754155.1 Acidimicrobiia bacterium | reverse complement strand
CAACTCTGGCTGGATCAAACACCGGCATCGAGGAGCGAATCAGCGGCAGCCAATGCTCGGGAACTGGTCGGTTGCTCCAATGCGTGGGATCGCTTCGATCCCCGCTTTGGCAAGGAACTACCAATTTCGTCGAAGGACCGAATGCCTCAATTAAAGCATCGACCACGACATCAGGACCTCCAGCGACCCAGCCAAGTGCGGACATCGAGGAGTGCACTAAAATCGCAGCGCCCTGCGGAATGCAAAGTCTGCGTAAATCGGCGACCAGAATGTCAAACGTAACCGGTCCACCCAGGACGGCTTCGGCTCGGGATATTGCTGCAGCTTCACCAGATGTGGACGGCGTTGAGCAATCCTATGCCAACGACCTATTTGCCTCGTTCTAACGAAGCCCCATGCAGGGCATTGTCAGTAGGACAGGTCTCAAGCGAGCCGACACTGGGTAGAGCGACACCGATCAATTTCGAGTTTGAAACTGGCAGGTCGGTCCTTCGGCAGAGGTTCAGGTGGTAGAGGGCCTAAGAACCAGCCTGGAACCACGCAACGTCAACTGGTCAACCCGCCAACCGCTCAACCCCCGACCATGGGTAGAGCGACACCGATCAAGCATTCGCGAGTAATAAGCGCACGAAGTTGTTCTTCGGTCCACGACTCACAACCAACCGGACGTTGCGGCAAAACTACGTAACGCGTGTCGCCGGTGGTATCCCAAACTTGGATCTCGTTGTCTTCAGGCAACACAAGGCCCATCTCGGTCAACACATTGCGAGCCTCGCGGACAACTCTGGACCGGTACGGAGCACTCTTGTACCAATCGGGTGGTAAGCCGATCAGGGGCCAAGCGGTACAAGAGCATTGTGTGCATACGATCACATTGTGGGTTGTCGCCGTGTTCTCAACGGCGCGCATATGTTTACCTTCGGGACCCGCGATTCCAAGCTCGGCGGAGGCGACCGTTGCATCAGAAACAAAGCGCTCACGAAAGGCCGGATCAACCCAACAGCGAGCGACAACCCTGGCGCCGTTTTCAGGAGTCAGCTCATCGGTGAACTGATGAACGATGTCGTCGAGCGCGGCAACGGTAACAAGTTTTCGAGCGACGAGGCCATCCCGCAAGGCGTTTGCTTGAAGCGCAAGGTCGACGGCGTGGTCGTTTGCGTTGTCATTTCCCTCGGGCAGACGAGGCACACTGGGTTGGTCTGCCTTTGAGCTACTCATCAGAACCTGCCTCTCGATGCTGACGGGCCCCATCTCCGCCTCGCTTCGTACCCCGACACAAAGGCCTTTCCCCACCGGCAACCGGGTACTCCAAGTACGACTCGAATACTTCGACGATCAGGAAATGGCCAACAGAAGACGACGAATCGTCGGGCCAAAGCGTGCGGGCATCGAACATGACGGCGTAGGTATGTTCACGGCAACGGAGAGAAGAATGTGCACGTGCTTCCGGGAAATGTGCCAAAGGGTAGACCCTCTCGACCTTGCCCTGGGCGCCGCGAAGGTAAGCAGGGCACCGGGTGTGACCGTCAGTCTGAGCAGCAACGACTCGAACGGTGTCTCCAACCGCGAACTTAGGATGCAAACGCTCATAGTCTCGAAATTCAGAAACTTGTTCAGTTGCGCTTGTCGCTACCGGCAGAGAAACAGGGACTATTCCCAATGCTTTTGGGCCAGCAAAACCCTCCAAATCGTCCAGCGAAACAACTCCGCCCTCAACCAGAAGGGTCGTAACGCCAGTTAATAAGCGCTCGTAGTATGACTTCGACAGATAGTTAGGAACTCGTTCGACACTGTGACGGTATGCGTCGGCATTGTATGACCGTAACTGTCCGATGATGAGCATGTTCAAGGAAAAGGCCAGGCCTTCCCATGCGCTATGAAACACCGGTTCGTTGGGCTCTACCACTACGGAGCCATGACCAAGTGCACCACCGAGATCGTGATCTCCGTCCATGGGACCTTTCTACCGCAGGTTACTCGTACTCGCCAAACCTTCAGCGAATCCACAAGTCAGGTGGTGCGACGGTGGGGCTCCCTGATTGAAAAACCACACCATCTGACCACACCATCTGCAAAACCGAGGTTGGTGTGGTCAAACAGTGTGGGTTTGAAGCCGAGAACTTCGCGTTTAGCAAGCTCAGGTCGGAGCGGGGTCGTTAGCTCCGAGCAGCAACCGATGCGAGCCAGATTGGTTGATTGACGTTCAGCCCGACCCGGGCGGGGTCGTTAGCGCCGAGCAGCAACCGATGCAAGGGCAGACAAGAGCGCGGGGTTGAACAACTCGGGGTTGTTGACCGCAGCCCGATGATCCGCGTTGACTTCGAATGACGTGGCACCACTGAGCGCGGCAGCAAGTTTGCGTTGGCGCGGCGTCGAAACGGTCTGATCGTGTTGCATGATGACCACCGAGGCGGGAATTCCTGATGAGCCTTCGATGCCGAGTTCTCCAATCCACGAGGTTGCATCGAATCGGCCAAGCGCCAAACCGGCCTGAACCACCAAAGCAGGATCGGTTCGGGCTATCTCGTCGAGCATCCATTTGGGGGTGCCGGGTTCTTTGCGGACGAGAAGAAACTTGCCGAGCAGATTTGTTCGTAGCCCTGCAGGAGTAAGCGTGAGGGCTGCGGCGGCCAGGCTCATGCTGGTATCCCACAGCCTCCGCTCGCGACCGTTGGAGCGAAACTTCTTGGAGGTCGCACACAACACCAAACCAGCAACACGAGCGGGGTGACGATGCGCAACGAGTTGAGCTACGACGCCACCCATCGAGTAACCAATCGGGACGACTTGTTCGATGCCGAGCGCGTCGGCAACGGCAATGACATCGTCGGCACAGTCTTCAAGGCGGAAAAAGGCCCGAGGACGCAACCCACGACCATGTCCGCGCATATCAAAAGCCACGACCCGGTACTGCTTGGCCAAATCGCTGTACGTGCGGAAGAAGTTGAGGTCGACCGTGGCGCCCCAACCATGGAGCAACACCACAGTGGCAACTCCGCGCCGAGCCCCAGTGTCACGCACGAACAACTGGCCGCGCCCGGGCAAATCAACGACTCGCCCGTTGGGAAGTACCGGACCGTCGGGCCCAACATCAAATGATGCCCATTGACTTTCGGTTGATAACTCTTCTGCACTTTGCATCGCAACCGATGCTACCGATGTGTTCATCACTAGTTCTTCGACACGCACGCCACGTTGGATTGAGGCTTTCTTCGGCGTGCTCGTTAGCGTAGTTGATTCCTCAACCAAAGGCACCAAAGCAGCGTTCCCAATAACGCTCATGCCCCGGCACGGATGCGGTGTGCCCGCCGTAGAACCCGCTCCCATTCAACAAGGCTACAAGCCATCCGCCAACACCAAATCACGCGCCCGCCCAGACCTGATCAATCCAATTCGCTTTGCCACTCGTGCAGGGATTCAAAAAGAGGCACAAAATTCGTTACGAGTTCGTGGCCCTTGCCTTCGCGGGTTTGCCAAACTGCAACAACTTGTTTGATGCCGCTTCGGTTGTGAACGCGCCGAGATCGTAAATGTTCGCGCATCTCGATTCACCTCAAGGGTTACTTGGGGAATCCACACGAAAGTTGATCGAGAGCGTAGATCCCATTCTCGCCGCCGAAGATCTTCTACTCGCACTGCGTCAAGAAGTGCTGGCACGCCATGGCCTTCAGTAAAGCAGGCTGTGTGGTGCACAGATTGCGGCGCACCCCGAGATCTCCTAAAAACCCGGAATAAACGAATTCCCCGGAATCACTTTGGAAAATCGCTGAGCCTTCAAGGTCGATGGTCGACCCGCAAACCAGACAATCAATCAGCGGTCGAGGATACTGCTTAGGAAGGACCAGCTGCCAGATCGAGAGCGGCGTTTATCAGGGCTAGGTGGGCTGGGGCGGCGAGGAGGTTGCCACGCAGGTCGCCGGTGATTGGATCGACGTGGGTTGCACCGATGTGCGTGGGGCCCATGCGGGCAATGAGTGATTCCATCCGTGAGTGAGCCAGCTCCCAACGTTGGGCAGTACAAAGCGCGCTTATCATCGTAAACGACGCCCATAAATCACCACCTTGGCCTGGTGGGAAACCATCGGAAACTTGGGGCATATGACGATGTATTAGTACGCCCTCAGACAGCTGTGCCAACGACTGATCGAGCGTGGCTGTCAATCGGGTAGAAGGATCGTCCTGCACGTCCTCGCGCAACTGTGGGCCGGAGCGAGAGATCAAAGCCAACAGAGCGGCATCACACGTGTCGTCGGCATCATCGCCACCCGCCCGGCGCCACCCCGCCCTCGGACGCTTGCCGAACAGTCCCTCAGATTCCAACCACGCATCAATCTCGCGCACGCACATCGACCAACCAATAATGGCTGGATCCAACACATTTCGAGCCCGAGCCGACGTAATCAACGCCTCCACTGCCAACAAAACGCTAAGTGCACTTTCAACATGGGCATGGCCTTGATGGCGTTCGTTCCAACGACCACAATCCCGCCGACGCCACGACGTATTCAACCAATCGCCCACTCTCTCCAACGACGACCAACTCCGCGCCGCATCCAGAACCATGGAACCAAGGGCAATGCCGCCCAAATCCAGGGCCGAACCGGAATTGGTACCAAACCGAACCGGCCCGTTTCCATCCCAGCCGGGAAGCATCGAATCCGTTTCCGAAGGCGCCTGCTCTCCTGATGATCGATACGCAGCGGCGACGGCTAACTCCGGCGACAGCGGATCAGCGTAGCGGTCGTGCAGCCAATTTCGGGTGGCATCGGCCCAATCAAAACGGCCAATGCGTTCATACAATCGCACAGCCTCGGCATTGTCACGAATGAAGGCGTAACGCTCATCGATATTGCGTTCGTTGCCAATACGGGCCGGCAGGGAAGTAGTAAGTGCACGAATGAGCGCCCCGGAGGCCGGATTGGTGAGCATACGCAGTGCCCGAAGCGATTTGCGAGCCGCAATCTCATAGGGCCCACCGATCTCGGCGTTGCCGACGGTGAACCGCCATGTGCGATCTAAAACTTCCTGCTCGGCCAGGGCTGCGCCGACGGTCAGATCCCCCTGGGTTGGCCCCGTCCGCAGAAAGCCCTTCTCGTTGCGCGCGCCAATGGTAACGACAAGTCGTTCGCCAGCTTCCAGCCACGCACCCTGAGCCTGATCGATTCCGGAAACGACCAACGAACCGAAGGCCACACCATTTGACCAGCGGTGCGTCTTTCGGGGAGTGTCATAACGGTCGCCGCCAATAATCGTCGGCACTACGAGATCGCGACCTCGGAGCATGGTAAGCACACGAACTATACGTGCACCTACGAGATGATCGGCAATTTCCAGCAACGATTCGCGGCCGGCGATCTGAGTGCGAACAATCGGGGCGTCTGCAGTAACGGACACTGAGCCAACCGTGTCGGGTCGCTCCAAAGACAATTGCACTCGCCCAGCCGAAGCGGCAGACGAGCCCGATCCGCCAAGCAGCGAATACAACGCCGCGGGTTCATCAATACCAGCGGGGGAGTACCAAACGATGGTGCCCGTCGTATCTAGCAACGCCCCGTGACGACCATCACCAATGGCACTATAGGAATCCAGGCGCGCCGCGGATTTCGTGCG
>JAYUVJ010000249.1:0-6565 GCA_043754155.1 Acidimicrobiia bacterium | reverse complement strand
TGGTTATTATTTTGGTCGGACGAGATGCTGGCGTTGCTCTCTGGATTGGCTCGGTCCTGTTTGGCTTCGGGACCGCATCCATGTTCCCCACCATGTTGTCCCTAGCTGAACCGGTGTTGCCCTCAACCAGCACCGTCACCAGCGGCTTCCTCGCCGGATCAGCCATTGGTTCAATGACCATCCCCGCCCTCATCGGACGCATCCTCGACACCCAAGGCCCAACCGGCATGCCCATCGTCGTCCTCGTAGGCGTATGCATATGTGCGCTTATCGTCGCCGTCTTCCCCAAACCCCACCTGGGCTAGGCGCCAAATTCAAAACCGATTGGACTTAATTCCGCTCACCCACCGGAAAAACGTCCAATGGGTTCGGCCAGACGGTTAGTGGATTTCGTAGTTGATGTGTTTGATGCCGTTGATGAAGCTGGATCGCAGACGTTGCGCTTCGCTAGTGGCAACGAGGCCTGGTGCACGGTTAAAGATCTCGCGCCACATTACGCCAATCTCGCGGCGGGCTAGGTGTGCGCCGAGGCAGAAGTGCGGACCGGGCCCACCAAAGCCAACGTGGGGATTGGGCGAGCGGGTGATGTCAAAGGTGAAGGGGTCGGTGAACACTTCGTCGTCGCGGTTGGCCGACCAGTAGTAGAGCAGGAACTTGTCGCCGGCTTTAATGTTTTGTCCGCGGATCACCGTATCCGCCGTTGCGGTTCTGCGCATCCATACAACCGGCGCAGCAACGCGAACAATTTCTTCAATGGCACCTGGTAACCGCGCTTCCACATCGGTTTTTAGCAGCGCGTGCTGTGAAGGGTTCATCATCAAGAGATCGAGACCGTGAGCGATGGCATTGCGGGTGGTTTCGTTCCCGGCGACTACGAGCAAAATGAAGAATGAGCCAAGTTCCTGATCGGTGAGTTGTTCGCCGTCGACCGATGCGGTTACGAGTGCACTGGTGAGATCATCAGTTGGATTTTTGCGGCGCGCAGCACCTAACTCGGAAACGATGCCGTGCAAATCACCGCCAGCTATCAGGAGCGCTTCGATAATTTTGTTGGGATCCCCCTGAGCTTGGTACTCCTCATCACCAGAACCAAGAATGATGTTGGAGCGGGTGAAAATGGTGTCGTATTCGCTTGGAGGAATGCCCATCATGTCGCAGATGATTTTCAAGGGCAGTCGTGCGGCAACGTCGATCACGAAATCGCCTCCGCCCTTGGCAAGAATTTCGTCGAGAATTTCTGCAGCTACGCGCTGGACGTCGTCCTCGATTTGTTTAAGCATTTTCGGCGTGAACGCGGCGCTGACGATTTTGCGCATACGGGCGTGACGTGGATCGTCCATATTGATCATCGAGCCAAAGAAATCGTTCATGAACTCGGGCATATCGGCAATGGATGTTGCGCCTTTGCCAGAGCAGAACAGTGCGGAGTTTTTGGAGATCTCCAGAATATCTGCATACTTAGTAACGGCCCAGTAGCCCGGTCCAGCTTCGATCCCGGTTCCCGCCATATCGGGTTCGGCGAAGAACTTCAGTGGTGCGTCGGTGCGAAGAGTGTGAAAGGCGCCTTCACGTTCGGCGAGGGGGCGAACCCAGAAATCGAAGTTCGAAAGGTCGATCTGATCGGTGGTGAGGGCGTATTGGGGAATCACGGGGTTTAATGTACGTGACCGTCGCCACAATCCCAAAGCCGACCTGTCCGGCCCTGTCCGGCCCTGTCCAGCCCTGTCCAGCCCTATCCAGCACTGCTCAGCACTGTCCAGCACTGCTCAGCACTGCTCGGCGTTTGCCCCCGGCCAGGCCTAGGTGAACGACGAAATTCGCTGAGCCCGGTTCAACACGGCAAGATAGGAAAATGCGTGTTGAAGTTGATATGGATAAGTGCGAGAGCAATGCCCTGTGCATGGGTTACGCCCCCGAGGTGTTTGAGGTCGACGACGACGACAATCTGATTGTCCTCAACAACACCCCCAGTGAAGACCTCCGGGAAAAGGTCCTCCTCTCCGTGCGCATGTGTCCCAAACAAGCCATCTCCGTTTTCGATTAGCAGCGTTCACGGACGCCCTCCGTGAATTAGGACTTCAAGGACTGAGCTGGGTCGAACAGGCAAGGTCCCTTCTGAATCACGTCGCCTGCTACCGATCCGGTAGGTGTGCGTGAAAGTGCACGCTCGCGTACCGTTGCGCACGTGCACTTCGCTACACAAGCGTGCACAGCTACACACGTGAATAGGCGATACAGAGTTTTTGAGATCGCAGATCACCCCGGGAGAGGAGCCCTGCAGGAGAATTGAAAACGGTCAGCCGAAGTCGTTAAGTTCATCGAGGTGTTCTTGGGTCTTCTCGCGTTGCGGTGCACGCGCCGGACGTGGGGTGCCGGTAACACGCTGAGTGCCTTGAGTGCCTTGAGTGCCTTGAGTGCTTTGAGGTCGTGAGGCATCCGAAACCCTTGATGCACCCGAAACCCTTGATGCACCTGAACCGCGTGCAGTGCCCGCAACCCGTGGAGTACCTGAACCTCGCTCAGTGCCAGCAACACGCAAAGTACTTGAAGAACGCGGAGTGCCGGCAATGCGTGAAGGACCGGTAGTGCGTGGACCGCCCGAAGTACGTGAAGCTTCTGGTGCGGCTGAAGCACTTGACGTACGCGGTGCGCGGGCGACGGGGCTGGTTGAACGAGAAGTAGCGACAGGAATGCGAACGGGTTGCTGCGTATCCGAAGGTATGTACTTGAGCAGTTCGAGCACTCGGTTGCGGAGTAGCTCAATGTTGAGGCCTTTGGCGGCGCTCACCCATAGAACGTCGTTGATTTGCAGATTGCAACCGGCGGCCAACTCGGCTTTGCGGGCACCAATTTTTGACGGCTTCACCTTGTCGTGTTTGGTAGCCACGATCATGTGGTTCACCTCAGAAAAACGCAGCCATTCCAGCATCTGTACATCGAGCGCTGTGGGGCCGATCAACCCGTCGACAAGCACCACAACCATTTCGAGATTCTCGCGGCCGGTGATGTACCCCTCGATCATGGGGCCCCAACTGTTCCGGGCGCTGGCATGCACTTTGGCAAAACCGTAACCTGGAAGGTCCATCACCGTGGCCCCCGTCGGCAAGACAAACATATTTAACAGCTGCGTGCGGCCAGGCGTATTGGAAACACGTGCTAACTGCTTACGATTAGCCAGTGCATTAATAACGGATGACTTGCCTACATTGGATCGACCGACGAACGCCACTTCGCACGGTGTAGGCGGCAACTGGCCGTTCTTCGACGCCGATTGTACAAAAGTCAGCTGAAGGGGATGGGTCGCCACTCTCCAAGTCTAGAGCCACCCATTTCGCCGGAAACCCGTCGTCTCCCGTGTACCTCGCCCGCCCATCCGGTTGGGTCCGGTTGGGTTGGGTTGGTCGTACCGTGCCAGGTCGGTCGGTGTGCACGTGGTGGTTCAGGGGACGATGCAAATGGTGGCGATAGGAGCCACCGTTATGGTGACAACCGCACGCAGCACGATGACCAAATCGATGAGGTCGCTCGCCTCGGAGCATCAACTCCCGCACACCTCGCCGACGTGCATCACTACCTTGTCAGCAAAGCGAATCCGGCTGAACTTGTAACGATGGCCAAAATCGCCGAACTGATGGCCGTGATCGAGCCTGAACAGTAGACCCGCCCGAACGTTTAGCAGGCAACCATTTGGCAATGAAATAGCGTGCACACGCACCATCCGAGCCACATAGGCTTAGGCTTCCTCGTTCGGGGGCTCTATCCTGGGCGTTCACGAGGTCCCGTCCACGTAGCTCAGGGGATAGAGCAACCGCCTCCTAAGCGGTAGGTCGCTGGTTCAATTCCAGCCGTGGACGCTTATCTTTGGTCAGCAGTGAAACCTTTGGTCATCTGTGGTGCTCAGTTTGGTCAGCTCTGGTGCTCAGTTTTGGTCAGGCGCACTGGTCAATGGCCGCTCAGCTTTGGTCAGCAGCAGCGCAAGCACTGGTCAGCAGCAGTGAAACCTTTGCGAGAGCTAGTTTGGCGGGATGGCCATTCCTGAACACGGCAGTGATGCAGCATCGGTTCTAGCGCGGCTCAACGGGTTCCATGACCGAGATCTGCGCTGGAAGGAGGGCCGTGCCTTCAGCCTTGCGTATTACGCCGGACCTGAAGCACACGCGGTAGCAACCGAGGCGTACTCACAGTTTTCCAGCGAGAACTCCCTCAACACAGATGCTTTCCCCAGTTTAAAAGCTATGCAAGCAGATGTTATTGGCAACGTCTGCACCCTCCTCGGTGGTGACGAAAACAGTGTCGGTGTGTTCACCTCAGGCGGAACCGAAAGCATCCTTACGGCGGTCAAAGGAGCGAGGCAGTGGGGTCGCGCTCGTGGAGTTACTCAACCAGAAATGGTTCTGCCCACCACAGCCCACGCAGCGTTTTCCAAGGCCGCAGCGTACTTCGACGTTAAAGCGATTCGAGTGCCCGTCGACAACGATTACCGCGCCGACATCGAAGCCATCGCCGCAGCCATCACTCCCGACACGATTTTGCTAGTTGGATCCGCTCCCTCCTACCCTCAAGGTGTGATCGATCCCATCGCCGCGCTTGGCGAGCTGGCCCAAGAATTTGATGTGCTCTTTCACGTTGATGCCTGCATGGGATTCACCATGCCATTTCTACAAAAACTAGGGCTGGTAGAGGCAAGCTGGAATTTCACCGTGCCTGGCGTGACGTCCATGAGTTGCGATCTTCACAAGTATGGATACACCGCAAAAGGTGCGTCGGTTCTGGCTCATCGCAGCAAAGACCTGCGCAAGCACCAGTTCTTCCTCACCAGTGATTGGCTTGGCGGGCTGTATGGATCACCAGCGATACTGGGTACCCGTAGCGGTGGTTCGCTCGCCTCGGCATGGGCCATGCAGCAATACTTCGGTGCCGACGGATATTTGGAAATCACAAAGCGTGCTTATGATGCGCGAGTTGAGCTTGAGGCAGGAATCCGCTCGATTGAAGGATTGGCCGTGCGAGGAAAACCCGAAACCACCCTCATTGCCTTTGGTGCCGATATAGGCCTTCCCGAGAATGAACGAATCGATGTCTATGCCGTTGGTGACCACCTTTGGGCCAACGGTGGCTTGAGCGATGGTTCGAGTAGCGGTTCGAGTAGCGGTGGTTGGTACTGCGATCGACAAACCCCACCGGATTCGTTGCACTGCACCGTCAACGCTGCGCATCACGGGATCATCCCAGAATTCCTAAGCGCGCTCAACTCCTCGGTGGGTGCCGTGCGAGCCAACACTTCAGCAGCTGGTGATCGCACCCGGGCCTACGGCACCGTGTAGGCGGCACCCACAGGCAGCCCGGGAGTGCAGTCTTTGAGCCTGTTGCTAACGGGCGTTTCGACCGGACTCTCGATGCACACAAACTCAGTCGGTGGCCACGGCACCCGCAGGCAGCCCGGGAGTGCGGTCTTTGAGCCTGTTGCTAACGGGCGTATCGACCGGACTCTCGATGAACGCCGGCGGCATGGCGCTCAATCGGCAGGGCGTTTTCGTGCGGGGAGGAGTGAGGCAATGCCCAATCCAACAACACCGGCAATGATCGACGCGCCAAGCACTCCCACTTTGGCTTGATCAGCCACCACCCCACTAAAGGCCAGCTCCGTAACGAAGAGCGAAACGGTGAAACCCACACCAGCAACAATCGCAGCAGGAACCAAGGTACGCCACGATGCTCCCTCTGGCAACGATCCCGCACCGATGCGAACCACCAGCCAGGTAGCGAAGAGAATTCCTAGCGGCTTGCCCACCAAAAGCCCCGTCGCCACACCCCAGGCAACCCTCGCTCCCGATGCGTCACGGAGCGCCGAAACCGAAACCGGGATCCCGGCATTGGCAATGGCGAAAAGGGGGACCACGACGAAACTGGTCCATCCGTGCAGCCGATGCTCTAGCCACTCAACCACCGATACCGACGAGCGAGCAATATGTGCACTTGCCATTGCATGCTCAACGGTCGACACGTCAATGAGCTCTTCAACATCAATCAGTTCACTATGCACAAAGGGTTTCGATGGTGCCAATAGTCCCATCGCCACTCCAGCAAGCGTGGCGTGCACCCCAGCTTCATGCAACGCCCACCACATGACTACGCCCAGAAGGACATAGGCCGCAAAAGACGTCACGCCGAACCGTCGTAACACCAGGGCTGCGACGAGCGCGCCGACGGCCACTCCTAAAAGCGCAGTTCGTCCGCCGTGCCCATAAAACAGTGCGATCACCACAATGGCCCCGATGTCATCGACAATGGCCAAGGCCAGGAGGAACAGCTTTACCCCGGAGGGAATTCGGGGGCCGGCAAGCGTGAGTAGCCCAACGGCAAGGGCAATATCGGTGGCCATGGGAATGCCCCAGCCTTTGGCTTGAGGTGTTTCGATCGTCCAAGCCAAAAAAATCAGTGCGGGTACAACCATTCCGCCAATCGCCGCAACCACTGGGGTTATCGCCTTGCGTCGATCGCGTAGTTCGCCCTCAACCAATTCGCGTTTGATTTCCAGGCCTACCACGAAAAAGAAGATCGTCAT
>JAYUVJ010000248.1:0-3015 GCA_043754155.1 Acidimicrobiia bacterium | reverse complement strand
TTGACATTGTTGACTGAGTTTTCGGTTCGCTGAGTTTTCACTGAGTTTTCTTGTGCCGCAAGGCATGAAGTGTTGTTGATGAAGGCCTGCGCTTCGGCTGCAGGCCTTTGTTGTTTGGTTAGTTTTGTCAGTTCACTTATCTGCTCACTCGTCAGTTTGTTCGTTTGTAAACCTGAATCTCCGAATGGTTAGCGTGACCCCATGACCAAGACATCCCGTGATCCATCGCTGCTGAGCGTGGGCTACATCACCAAACCCCACGGCCTCAAGGGCGACGTTTTGGTACACCTCACTACCAACCGCACCGAACGCGTGGAACCCGGCACGACACTCACCACCGATCATGGTGTGCTGGAAATCCTCACCAGTGCCCCCCAGGGCGATCGTTGGCGAGTGCGATTCGTGGGCATCGAAGGCCGCCTCCCTGCCGAAGCAATTTGCGGTCGAGAGCTGTTCGCCGCCCCTCTCGACGACCCAGAAGCACTATGGATTCATGAGCTCATTGGCGCCGAAGTTCGTCTGCAGAGTGGTGAACCTGTAGGCAAAGTGGCCAGCGTTGAGGCCAACCCCGCGAGCGACCTGTTGGTGCTTGTTGATGGTCGCCTGATCCCGTTGTTCTTTGTAACAGACACAAAGCCCGGCATCGTCACCATCGACCCTCCCATGGGTTTGCTGGATTTCGATGATGCCGCCGAAGCCCGGGATTCTGGCCAGATTTCGCCTAGGGAAAAGAAACCGTCGAAGGTCAAGAAAGCGTTGTGTTAGACGGTGTCTAAGTCGGCTCAGGTGTCATCCTCACCTTTGGCCAGGTCCGCGAGTTCGGACGACGAAAGGGGCGAAGGCCCCCTGGTTTCGGTGTTCACCCTGTTTCCCGAACTGATCGAAGCGCACGCCAACACCAGCGTTCTGGGACGCGCACGTCGGAGCAACCTGGTTCGGATCGCGGCACTGGATCTGCGCAGCCATGGTTCCGGGACCCATCGAAGTGTCGACGATTCACCCTTTGGCGGGGGAGCAGGCATGGTGCTGACCGCCCCAGCCATGGTTTCGTGTATCGAAGCTGCTGTCACCGAGGGCAAGGCAATACGGCCCATCATTTTGCTTGGCCCCTCGGGGCGTACGTTCAATCAGCGAGTAGCTGAAGAACTCGTCGCACTGGCCCAGTCAGCCGGTGGGTTTTCACTCCTGTGCGGACGCTACGAAGGATTTGACCAACGAGTGCACGACACCGTGATTGATCAAGAACTGTCCTTGGGCGATTTTGTGCTGGGTGGGGGAGAAGTAGCCGCCATGGCCGTGATTGAGGCGGTTACTCGGCTTCTGCCTGGCGTTATGGGCAACGAATCATCCGCCGAAGAGGAAAGCTTTTCTGCGTCCGGGTTGCTCGAATATCCGCAGTACACACGCCCGTTGACCTTTCGAGAGGTCACCGTTCCCGAGGTGCTGCGTAGCGGTGACCATGCCCGAATCTTCCGGTGGCGTCACGCTCAGGCCTTGGTGCGGACGGCTACGCGACGGCCCGATCTTTTTCAGGCCCGAGGCGGCGTGTCTGGGGCTGAAGCAGCGATGCTGAAAGAGTTTGGCGTTCATATTGAAGGAGTGGAGTGGCCCCCCGACAAACCAAAGAAACGCTCTAAACATCCTCCCTCGGAACCTTAATCATCAACGGGTATTGCCCGACGTTGCCCCTGAGTTTGTCGAAACCGGGCAAGCTGCGTACTTCGGCTGAGCGGCGTGACGTGACGTTGGTCCCTGTCGTAAAGTTCTTCAAGCCAACGTGCGCACTGGTACCGAACGAACGACTAGCATTTCCGAGCCTTTTGAAAACACTTTCGCCCGCTTTACTGCGGCACTGCTTGGAGCACGAGCCATGAACCCTACCGATTTCATCGACAAAGACAGCCTGCGTTCCGACGTACCGAATTTCGGTCCGGGCGACAACGTGAAGGTGCACGTACGCGTTATCGAAGGAAACAAGGAGCGCACTCAGGTTTTCCAGGGCTACGTTATTGCCCGTGCCGGTGGTGGCGTTCGTGAAACCTTCACTGTGCAAAAGATCAGCTACGGCGTTGGCGTGGAGCGCACGTTCCCCGTTCACTCGCCAACTATCGCTCAAATCGAAGTCATGTCCCGTGGTGACGTGCGCCGCGCCAAGCTCTACTACCTCCGCAACCTTCGTGGCAAGGCCGCCAAGGTCAAAGAGAAGCGCTAAGTCTTTTGTAGGTAGCCGGTGTTGCCCCGTGTTTGCAGCCGGCCCTGCTGACTCCAGCCTGAACCGCCCCGGCTACTTGTGAGCGAAGAAATCCCGGAAACGATGAATGGTGATTCCTCCGATCCGGGCGGGGTCTGGAGTGATGTCCCGGTAGTAACACTGCCGACGCAAAAAGAACGAGCGCCCAAGGAACAAATTCCTCTCGTCACGCGTATGCTTGAGTACGGCATTCTCATCGTGGTGGCCGTGGTTATTGCCTCGTTGATTCGCGTGTTCGTTGGGCTGGCCTTCTTTATTCCGTCGGAATCAATGTACCCGACGCTAAAAATTGGCGACCGCGTCGTGGTTTCGCGAATTAGCTACCGGCTGCACGACCCACACCGGGGCGATATCGTGGTGTTCCAAAACCCTGCCTACCTAGAGTTACGACGCAATACCCCGATTGATCGTCTCTTCCGGAACTTGTTCGATTTTGTTGGTGCTCGTCAGCCGAAAGACAAAAACTATGTCAAACGGGTAATCGGCTTGCCAGGCGAAACGCTCGAAATAAAAAACGACGCGGTGTGGATCAACGGAATCAAACTCGCGGAGCCCTGGCTTCAGCCGAACGTGAAAACCACCCCCGGGCCCGACGGAAAAACCTCATTTAAGGTGCCGTCGAACAGCTATTTCATGATGGGTGACAATCGCCCGGAATCAGCGGACAGCCGCTATTTCAATGACCCGCAAGGCAATCGACACCCGTTTGTGGAAAAGAAAACCATGGTTGGCAGAGCGTTTGTTCGAGTGTGGCCAGTCACGCG
>JAYUVJ010000247.1:0-2789 GCA_043754155.1 Acidimicrobiia bacterium | reverse complement strand
GGGAGCTAAACACATTGGCGTCGAATACGATCTCGTCCGCACCGGCCGTCGTGTTGGCTTGGGTAATGGCGGAGCGGAGAGTCCCCGCACTTCCATCATCCAGGACCGAAAAGACTGGAATCTGGGCCAAGAGTGCTCGGTCCTCCAACAGTTCCAGTCGCAACATTTTCCTTAGCCTTTGCGAACGACGCTGTTGGCGTGATCGCAATAACCTTTGTCTGGATGTTCGGAACGATGAGTGAGAAAGTAGCCAGTGAGAGAACGACATGATTGGGGCTTCCAATTGAAGGACGATGCGAGAGGGATGCAATGATGTGATAGGTGTGAGCAGCGCGGGACTCATCGGCTTGCATGTAGCCAGAAACATAACAATCCAGCAGGACAAGCCTTTGGTATTTTGAATTCCGCAAGCCTTGCATTGTGGAAGTTTCAAGCTCTTCGGCCGGCAGAAAGCTTTCTAAGCTGCGATCTTCCTTGATCCCCTTTTGGCTATTAGGCCAATCAAATCGCTGATGTCATCTTCGATTTCGAATGCGTCGGCTTCGCGAAGACTGATCGACTTGTTGGGAACATTGGGGATCGTTCGAGCGAAACTCATTGGAGCTTGAGGCAGTTGCGACGCCCGTCCTAGGGTGCTCATGAACTCATCAGTGCTCCGCGCAGTCTTTTGTGTTCGATGGAACGAAGTCATCGCAACTTCTGAGGTTGATGTGCCCAGCCATGGCATAGGGACTGGTGCGACACCCAATGAAACAACAACTTCTGGAACTGATCGCGTGACGGATTCCAAGCCAAAGGGTGGGTCTGCAATGTCTTGCGGATTGGAGTTGCCGGCCTCTAACGCAAACGTCGCCGCAGCCGACTGACTGCCCGAGGTGAGACTGGCCGCAGCGGTGTACTGGTAAACCTTCTTCGTGCCGCTATCGACTGTCCAGACGTTGCTGACGTTGTTAGGATCGATCGTCAGGCCGGTCGGCGACGTGTTGGCGGCGTCGATGGTCCAGCTTCCGAGTAGGGTGCCCGTCAGACTGTACTTGAAGACCTTGTCCGTCGTACTGTCATTGATGACCCAGATCGAAGTCCCGTCGGTCACGATGCCTTTCGCATTGCTGTTACTGTTGTTTAAGTTAAAGCTGCTGGAGGCATTCAGACTTCCTGAAAGTAGGCCGGCTGCGGCCGTGTACTTAAAGACTTTGTCGGTTTTGTTATCCACGATCCAGATATCGGTGCCGTTGGTCGTAATGCCTTCGACTTGAGCTGTCGACGACAGAGTGCCAGCCGTCCATGATCCCAGAACTCCGCCAATTGTGTTGTAGACGTAGACCTTGCGGTTCGCGTCGGCCACCCAGACCGTGGTCCCGGTCGCATTGCTGGCCACGCCGCGTGGAGCTGTGTTGCCTGTGGTCAGAGTGGAGTTCCCAAGTGAGTTTCCTGGAGCCCCGTATCGGTAAGTCTGGTCGGCGCTGGCGTCATTGACGACGTAGAACTTGGTAGTGTCGTCGTCCCGAATCGTGGCGACACCCTGGCTATCGGCGATCAACGCGTTCGTGGAACCGCTAAGATCGACGAAGAAAATCTCGTTGGCTTCCAGCAGCAAGTCGCCGTAGACCGGCACGATGACAATTTTGCTGGTCTCGCCAGGAGCGAAGGTTAGGGTACCGGACGCAGAGACATAGTCGCTGCCGGCAGTAGCCGTACCATCAGCAGTTGCATAGTTGACCGACACCGTCTGCGAACCGCCGTCCGACAGACTGACGGTAAACTGAGCGTTTACTGTGCCGGCATTCCCTTCGATGAGCGAAACGTCGCTGATGGTCAGCGCGGTGCTGGACGTTAATTTTGTCACGAACGCATCATCGCCGCCGTTCGCGGAAGTATCGAAAGAGCCAGCCGTCGTCGGGAAATTGGTGGAGCTGGTGTAACCAGTGAGAAACGCACTGCCGTCGGGGCCGAGGGCGATGCCATGGCCGAACTCCCAATTGCTGCCCCCGATGTAGGTTGAGTAGGCGAGTACCGAGCCGGTGGCGTTCAGTTTGGTCACAAAGGCATCGTAACTACCGCCCAACACGGGTTGCACAGCATTGACCGTTGGGAAGTTGATCGATTGCGTCCCACCGATAACATGCGCGTTGCCAGCGGCGTCCACGGCGATGCCTGTGGGCTGGTCGGTGTTGCTGCCTCCAAGGAATGTCGAGTAGACCAGTGCCGATCCGCTGGGGTTCAGGGCTGATACGAAGGCATCTAATGAACCACCCCTTGTCCGCTGAAAGGCACCCGGCGTGGTTGGGAAGTCGGCCGACTGAGTCGTGCCTGTGATATAAGCAATGCCAGTAGAGTCCACTGCGATTCCAGCAGCCCAGTCGTATCCCGAAGTGCCGCCAAGGAACGTAGAGTACACCATTGCCGTACCAGAGGCGTCCAGTTTCGTGACAAAGGGCACACTGCTTCCCCACGGAGTGGCGTTGGTCGACTGGAATGCGCCTGAAGTCGTCGGGAAGGGGACATAACCGTATGGAGTGGGTGCGCTGGTACCGGCGTAACCAGCCACGAAGGCATTACCTGCAGCGTCCACGCTTATCCCTTTGCCCTTGTCATCGAACGAGCCACCCAGATAGGTTGAGTAGACGAGCGCCGTGCCCGTGGTATTGAGTTTGGTCACGAAAGCGTCCCTGTATACGCCAGCATCGGCTTGGAAGGGTTGCAGCGGGTTTTGGGTGGGAAAATCGGCTGACGAGGTCTCACCGGTGATGTAAGCGTTGCCCGCACCGTCCACAGCGATGGCACTGCTC
>JAYUVJ010000246.1:0-3191 GCA_043754155.1 Acidimicrobiia bacterium | reverse complement strand
TGCCAGCCTCGGAACTGAACGTAGCGGAGTCGGAGTTGCCGGCGTAGATGCCGATCTTCATCGACTGGTGGCACTTGCCAAAACCAGTAAGCGAAACGGCAAGCCCGCGATTGCCGATTCAGCAGTTCGCCAAGATCTCGCCCGTTTCGCCGCCCGAGCGATCATTCAGAACGCACTCACTTACACCGTCACCACCCGAGCAGACACGAACACGTCGACCGCTTCCGATGCGCCCGTGACGAAAATTTGGTTTTCCGAACTCAACCTGGAATTAGCCGAATACGCGACGTCGCTACAAGGTGCCAGCGGTTCACTCGATGCGGGCGATCCACTCGTCGTCGATGGCGGCCACTGGCAAGACTCGTTCCTCTACGCCCGAGCCTGGACGATCGCTGGCGGCTCCAACGAAATCATGCGTAACCTCATCGCCGAGCGCGGTCTAGGCCTCCCCCGCGAACCACGAGGCGCATAGAACAAAGCTAATCCGAGAGGACACACGGCAACCGCAGCCTTCGATAGGTGAAACAAACGGGACCTAAGCGAGGCTGTGCGTTACTCGGTCGGCGTCGGAAGCGGCGAGCATTTCCGTCGCGGCATCAAGTGCTGCCCGTTCACGTGCCCGCACTTCAAGGCCGTCACGTATAACTTGCAGCGTGCCGGTGTAAGCGAACACGGCAACGGCGACGAGAACGGTTACCCCGCAGAGCCATATGGTCATCGGCGCGCCAATGACTGTGGCAATCGCTCCACCTAATACTGAGTTGATGGCGAACACACCGGTAGAGACCATCCCGAAGAGACCCATCACCCGTCCGCGGAATTCATCGGCACTTGTGGACAAGAGCAACGTGGAAGACAACGTGTTAACCGTCATAAACGAGGCCCCGAACAAGCCCATGCCTGCAGTGGTAAGCGGGATCGAACGAGACAATCCAATGATCGTGAGTGCCACACCGGTGCCAGCTCCAGAAACGAACATCCATAGGGTTCGGCGATGGTCAGTCGTCAACGTCGCCGTCAATATTGCAGCCAACACGAAGCCGAAACCTGGGCCAGCTGATAAAAGCCCATAGGTTTTTGCGTCACCGTGCAAAACATCCTTCGCCATTATCGACATCAGTCCGGCTTGCATGAGCGGCAAGGTGATCGCCATCATCAAGATGACGATGCGCATTGCGGCGCGATTGTCACGCAGATATCCAACCCCAAGTCGCATTTCGTGAACGACACTGGTCTTGGTGGGCGCGGGTTTCGGAACACGCGTCCGCACGGCAAGACACGCAAAGGACACGGCAAGGAAACTCGCGGCGTTGATATGAAAGCCCCACGCAACGCCCCATGAGGAAACCAAAACCCCACCAATGGCCGGGCCGATCACGCGAGTAGAGCTACTCATTCCGGCATTCAGCGAAACGGCCGAGTGCAGATCTTCATTGGGGACCAGGGCCGGAATAAACGCCATACCTGCCGGACGAGTGCAAGCTTGCGCCGCTCCGCCCAGGGTCACCAACACAATGAGCCACAACATGGTGAGTCGGTGAGTTTGAATCATGAGGCCGAGCGAAAGCGCCGGAAGGATCATGGCAATGTTGCCCCAAAAGATGATCTTGCGACGATCCAGTCGGTCGGCAATCACGCCGGTCACTGGTGAAAGTACCAGGTAAGGCAGCCACTGCACGGCGAACACAATCGAGATCAGCAACGTGTTGGAGGTGAGCTCGCGAGCCACCCAACCGAGTGCGACGTACTGCATCCATGTTCCCAATTCGGAAACCATGTTGCCGACGGCGATGAGGCGGAAGTCGCGGAAACGCAGCGCACGAAGCGCCTTCCTCCACCCTGTGTCGGGCTTTTGTGCATTCTTGACAACTATGTCAAAAACCCTACCGGCACCTTCTGGACGGTCCAACTTACCTAGGCGTTGCGTTGGTCACGTCGGCAGCTGAAGAGTTGACGCTGCACCGGAGACAAACCAGGCTTGTTGGTCTCATGTCCACACCGCCACACGCAACTTCCCAGTCCTCAACCTCTGAAACGGGAACTTCCCAGCCTGTAGCTCTCACCGCTCGAGGCACGATTGCGGTCCGCTCAGCGCAGAATCCCGAAGATCGACCGATCTGGCTAGGAACGACCGGGCCATCGGAGGGCACCCCGGCCCGAGCACCACGATCCATCCGTCGCACAACGACACTCGACATCACCTTCCCAGCAATCGGCGTGCTCACCCTCCACGGCGTCGGACGCGATTTGCTCACTAACGTGTCCAGTACATCCGATGCGGCTGACACCTCTGATACTTCGGGCTCGCCGGTAGAAGTAGATCGATCAGAAGCCACCGTCACCGTCGATCACTACGAACGCTTAGTTTCTGCCATCCAAATCCCTTCTGCCGACGGGGACTTGCACCATGCTTCACAACAACTCGTTGGGGTGCCGACGACAGGCAAATTTCGCAAGATGATTGGCGTGTTTCTTCCTCGCGAAGTTTCCTTCGGTTCTCTCCTCGTACAGCTGCTGGATGATGTTCCGGTCGCGACGCTTATTGCTGGTTCATCACTGTTTCGTCAAGGTTTGATTCCGCCGAGCCCGGATTCCGAGAAACGCCGTCCGCAAGTCGATGTGTGCACCGGCTGGAAATCCGGTGGCGTTATGGCCCAAGCCATCATCGAAGACGACGTTCCTTACATGGGCGAGGGCCCGCTCGCGCCCACGATTCTGAGCGACACGGATCCTCTCGCTTGGCATGAGCTCCCACCGTTATCCCTTGGTGCCATGCGACGTCATCGTCGTCTCGACATCACCCGTCTGAATGATTCCGCCGACGGTTACGCCCTCGATATTTTCTTCCGCGATTCCTTCGTTGAACCCGATGGCCGGCAATCCGTTGTTCACGAATATGGCATCACCGGCACGCTCGATTCACACGGTGTCATCACGTCAATCGTCGCCACTCCACACGTAATCCCCGGCCCCGAATGCCCAGGCGCCGCAGCCAGCGCACAACGAATAATTGGCCTCCCCCTCTCCCAAGTCCGCGCCCACGTAACCACCGAATTCTCCGGCACCTCCACCTGCACCCACCTCAACGACATGCTCCGCTCCCTCGGCGCCATGTCCACCCTGTGCTCAGAACTCAACTAATAGCCCGATTCGTGCGTGGTTGGGAATTTTTGTTCCAAAGCGTGTGGGGA
>JAYUVJ010000245.1:0-4121 GCA_043754155.1 Acidimicrobiia bacterium | reverse complement strand
TGATCACAAATAGAGTTTGCCATCAGAACACACGTTTGCACTGACAGCTCACAAGCGTTATTCACGCTGATGCACTATTTGAGCGGGTGCCTACGAAATTGGACGCCCTTCAAGGGAGTCCTGCTGCGATAACCCGACCTCACAAAGTAGTTATTAGATTGATCCGTCGAAAGTCCGGAAGAAACTAGGTAAAAAACCGCAGAAGATCCGGAAAATACATTTTTTGCTCCGACAAATGCCAGGGAGACCAGCATTTGGGTCCTCACCAGCTCGACTGAGTTCAAACCTTTCGCAGAGTCGCTTTTCTTTTCGCTTGGGGAGTTGTCGTTCCGGATCGTGCCCTTGCCTCTGCGCCGTTACTTGCAAGCATGGCAGCTGAAGCAGCATCAGCCTTTTTGAGCGCTCGAGCTGCGGCCTTTTCGGCTTTGAGTTTGGCGTCGGCCCGTTCTTTGTTCTTCGCCCGGTTCGCTTCCACCTCTTCCCGGCTTGGACCACGATCAATCAGGAGTGACGTTTGCGTCATCTTCGCGGATTCGCCGGGAATCGGCGCATACACCGGACGGGCTCCTACCTTGGCGCCCTTTGCCAACAAGGGTTTCAAAAAGCGACCGGTGTGGCTGGTTGGATGCTCAGCTACTTCTTCGGGGGTACCTTCGCAGACCACGAGCCCACCGCCGGAACCACCTTCTGGACCCATGTCGATGATCCAGTCAGCCGTCTTCACCACGTCGAGGTTGTGCTCAATCACGATCACCGAATTGCCCTGATCCACCAAGCGACTCAACACGTTCAACAAGCGACGAATGTCTTCAAAATGCAAGCCGGTCGTAGGTTCGTCGAGCACGTAAACAGTTTTGCCGGTGGAGCGCTTGGCCAACTCGGCACTGAGCTTCACGCGTTGGGCTTCTCCGCCGGAAAGTGTCGTGGCTTGTTGACCGAGACGGATGTAACCAAGCCCCACATCAACCAGGGTTTGCATGTGGCGGGAAATGTTTGGTTGGTTCTCGAAAAATGTGACCGCTTCTTCGCACGGCATATCGAGTACTTCGGCAATGTTCTTGCCTTTAAACGTCACATCGAGGGTGTCGCGGTTGTAGCGCTTGCCTTTGCAAACTTCGCACGGCACGTACACATCGGGTAGGAAGTTCATCTCGATCTTCAACGTGCCATCGCCCGAGCATGCTTCGCAGCGGCCACCCTTTACATTGAAGCTGAACCGGCCCTGCTGGTAACCGCGAACTTTCGCCTCATTCGTGCTTGCGAACAGTTTGCGGATGTGATCGAACACGCCTGTATAGGTTGCTGGGTTCGAGCGCGGCGTACGGCCAATGGGTGACTGATCGATAGCGATGACCTTGTCGAGCACTTCCATTCCGTCGACGCTTTTATGCAAGCCGGGGACAGTTTTGGCTCGATAGATCTTCTGCATCAACTTGGCCAACAAAATGTCATTCACCAAGGTGGATTTACCCGAACCCGAAACACCGGTAACTGCGACGAATTGACCCAATGGGAAATCAACCGTCACGTTCTGCAAATTGTTTTCCCGTGCACCACGCACGGTGAGGAACAAGCCTTTGCCCGGCCTGCGTTTCGCCGGAACCGGAATCACTCGACGGCCGCTCATGTAGGCACCGGTAATCGAACGTTCCGAAGCTAATAAGTCCTCATACGAACCACTCACCAGCACTTCGCCACCATGCTCACCGGCACCGGGGCCGATATCCACAATGTGATCAGCGATACGAATGGTGTCTTCGTCGTGCTCAACCACGATCACCGTGTTACCCAGGTCGCGCAGACGGATCATGGTTTCAATCAGTCGGTGGTTGTCGCGTTGATGCAAACCGATGGATGGTTCATCGAGCACATAGAGCACGCCGACGAGACCCGAACCGATTTGTGACGCCAACCGGATGCGTTGTGCCTCGCCTCCAGCCAAGGTGGCCGCCGAACGGTTGAGCTGGAGATAATCAAGGCCCACGTCGAGCAGGAAGCGCATACGGGCGTTGACTTCTTTGACCACCCGTTCGGCGATCATCATGTCTCGCTGCGAAAGCGTAAGCCCGGCTAGGAACTCCGCGGCATCACGAATCGACAGGTTGCCCACTTCAAAAATGTTTTTTCCGGCCATCGTTACGGCGAGACTGGCCGGGGCCAAACGCGAACCACCACAATCGGGGCAGCTCACCTCGCGCATGTAACCTTCCATCTGCTCCCGCGACCAGTCACCCTCAGCCTCAGAATGGCGACGGGTAATCCAAGGAACTATGCCCTCGTAGTGTGAGTTATAAGCGCGCGTACGACCGTAGCGGTTCTTGTATTCGATGTGTACCGTGCCATCGCCGGTGCCGTACAGCAAAATCTTTTGTTGGGCCTTGGTGAGCTTGGCCCACGGCGTTTTCAGCGAGAACTCATAGGCCTCGCTGAGCGCTTCCAGAACACGAGCGAAGTACTCCCCTTTTGCCCCCGCCCATGGCGCAATGGCCCCTTGAAGGATGGCCATATCGGGATCGGGAACAACAAGCTCAGGGTCTACTTCAAACTTGGTTCCTAGCCCTTTGCACTGACCACAGGCGCCATAGGGTGAATTGAAGGAGAAGTTACGTGGAGCAAGTTCGTCATACGAGGTTCCGCAGACCGGGCAGGCCAAGTGCTGGGAGAACGTGAGGATTTCAGGTTCCACCCCAGCCTTTTGTTGCTCAGCTGATGGCACCATTTCGATCTCAGCCACGCCCTCAGCCAAGCGAAGTGCCGTTTCCAAGGAATCGGTGAGACGACGCTCCAAGCCAGCTTTGGAAACTAGGCGATCCACAATCACGGCAATCGAGTGATTCTCGTAACGGGCCAACTCGATCTTCTCGCTCAGCTCCCGGACCTGGCCATCGACGCGGACACGAGCAAAACCCTGCTTAGCCAGATCAGCGAGCAACTCGGTGTACTCACCCTTGCGGCCGCGAACTACCGGGGCGAGGACTTGGAAGCGAGTGCCCTCGGGCAGCAACAACACTCGATCAACGATTTGCTGCGGGGTTTGACGCTGAACCGGTGAGCCGTCTTTAGGGCAGTGCGGGATGCCGACGCGGGCGTACAAAAGTCGCAAATAGTCGTAGACCTCGGTGATGGTGCCCACGGTGGAACGAGGGTTGCGGCTGGCCGATTTCTGGTCGATCGAAATGGCTGGTGAAAGGCCCTCAATGAAATCCACATCGGGCTTGTCCATTTGCCCCAAGAACTGGCGCGCATAGGCGCTTAGGGACTCAACGTACCTGCGCTGACCCTCCGCATAAATCGTGTCAAAAGCCAGGCTGGACTTGCCCGAACCCGACAAGCCGGTAAAGACAATGAGCTTATCTCGGGGCAAATCCACCGAAACATTGCGAAGATTGTGTTCACGGGCACCACGGACAATCAGGCGATCAGACATACGGCGTCGAGCGTACAGGTGTTCGCCCGCCAACGGTTACACAATCAGTCCGATCGCGCCTGCCTCGCTCTCCTACGAGGGTTACCGATCGCAAAAACACCAAGTGCACCCGGCACCCAGTCCTCAAGCACCCGAACATGCACAAACATGCAGAAAGATGCACAAACATGCACAAACATGCACCGAAACCTCCTCACTAACAACCCGTAGCGCAAATTCCATCGTGAGGGATCCCACAGCGAAGTCGTCACATACCTGTGGCGTGGTCGGCCGCCGGTTCGTCCTTGTTTGCGGGCGGCGGCGAGTCCGGCTTTGGTTCGTTCGATGGTGAGTTCGCGTTCCATTTCGGCGAGTGATGCCATGACGTGGAAGAAGAACCGGCCGGACGGTGTTCCGGTGTCGATTGAGTCGGTCAGGCTCCGGAATCCGATCTGTTGTGCTTGGAGCTGACTGACGAGATCGACGAGGTTTTTGACGGAACGGCCGAGCCGGTCGAGTTTCCATACGACGAGGGTGTCTCCTTCGCGGAGCGGGTCGAGTGTTTTGGTGAGTCCGGGGCGTTCGAAGCGGTTCCCGGAGATTTTGTCGTCGAGGATGACACCTACGCAACCGTGCGTCGATACGCGCCCCGAATGCTCGACGCGTTGGACCTGACCGCAGCACCCGCTGCGCAGGACGTGCTCGATGGTGTGAA
>JAYUVJ010000244.1:0-18833 GCA_043754155.1 Acidimicrobiia bacterium | reverse complement strand
GAAGTTGTTTGGTCAACAGCCACTCGTCCAACGCGAGCTTTTACGACGGTTGCGACTTGAGATCGTCGTCGAACGTAGGTACCAATATCAATTCGTCGCATTGATGATGCCGGCACTAAGAAGCCTTGAAGATCATTTGGACGGGCTGCGCCGCGTTCTGTAACGAACGAAACATCGAGAACCGCATCTTCTCCGAAAGGGTTCAATACCGACAGCACTGACGATGCACCAAGGGTTGTGTCTCCGTCGGCAAAGTACCAAGTTGGAGATGTGGACGTTGAACACGGTGCGCCATAGGTTTGCGTTCCACGAACTACTTTTTGCTCAACGGCCAGACCACCTACGTTGAGCTCAACGATCGCGCCAACGCCCGGCGCAGACAATGTTTCGGCCGCTCTGACATCGATACGGGCATAGGCCCCAATTCTTACTTCGGCCGTAGCTGTTTGACCGCCGTTGCCATGGAAAGTAACCGATCCCGACCCCCCTTGGCCGGTGGGGTTCACAATGGTGATGATCGTATCGATCCCATCGGCCGATTCGCCCGCTGGGCAAAACCACAGCGACGAACCTGAACCGGCATCACTCGCTGCGGTATCCCCTAGTCCTTCGGCGTTGGCGATCAAGGCGGATTTCACAACGGGACGATCCACGAACCGGTCGACAAGTGCCATGGTTGCGAGGGTCGCTCCCACTAGTACCGTGGCGAGAACGCGTCTCGAGGTCATGCGCTATCACCTAGCTCGTGTCCCGAGAAATCTAGATACTCATCGTCGTCGGCGACTACCCCGGGAAATTGTCCAGATTGTTCAATTGCGAGCGCCGTAGCGGCTTCAACTTGGAGCAGCTGCGATTCTCGTGACCCGGATCTTCGGCTGCGTCCTCGAAAAAGCACAATCAGCGAAAAAGCCCAAAGGAGACCTTGCAGCACGAGTGAAAGCCAATGAGCTATTCCCGCATTGAATCGCAGCGTAATGTCGCCTGGTGTGGTCGCCGATAGATCGAAGGCCATGGTGCCGTTGGCCAACGACGTTGGATCCACAGTTTTTCCTCCTGCCCGTACCGTCCAGTCGGAATCAAAGGTTCCAGCGACGTACAACGTCGGTTCGGCACTCCTCGACCCTTCGAAGGGGCCACGCGGTGATGGCACGGTTGCCGTTCCAGCAATCTCGGTCGCAATGGCTGGTGCTGCACCAACATCAGGAACCTTCTCGAGTGGAAGCAGCGCGGTTGCGCCGTTGAGCGCCACTGAAGCACCTGGGGCCGAGACACTATTGGCCGGTCTTGCGCTCCCAGAAGTCTCCAAAGCGGCGGGCTTCGATGCCGCATTGATCACGATCTTTGCTGGCACAAGCGAGCGCACAGGTACCCAACGGGTGTTTTCGAGCAGTATCACGTCGGCTCCAACATCGATTTGGCGAAAATCAAGTTGTCCAAACAAGTTCTGCGCGAACTTAGGATCTATCCGTTGTCGAAGTCCGCCTTTCCACGGCCGCTGAACCAACACGATGTAACGAACACCAAACGGAGCAAGGGCTACTCCCAACCGATTCGTAGCGCCGGAGCCGCCGGCTTGAAGTTGGCGAACCATTTCTTTCATCGCAGTGCTGCTGGGGGATCCAATAGTGTCGGTGTAGCTGGTGAGCCCATCAACCGAAGTGGCCAGGGCCAAATTTGAGCCGAGGGAGACTCCTGCCCCGGGAAGAATCCGCTGGCTCCCAATCCAAAGTGAGCGAAACGCTCCGTCGCTGGCATCGGCGGGCAGCCAAGCCAGTTCGTTGGCCAAGGTTCTAGCCGGAAGGTTCCATCGGCCCCCGCGGGCGGCGGCGATTAGTGGTAACGATGTGAGACTGAGCCCTACCGCTGACGCGAGCACCAAGCCCTGGCGCCATCCGAAGCTACGGTTTCGAACGTCGAGGGAAAACGCGGCCAAACCCAACCCGGCAGCGATGGCAAATCCCATTGCGATGATGACGACCATGACCGCGGCAGGAGGAACTGGTGGGCCCCAGCCCCTCCCGGCAAGCCAGCTGAGCCCAATCGCCGCTATTGACATTGACCAGGCGCGCACCGCATTGCGTTCTCGGGGTCCATCAGCAAGAACCAGGGGCACCAGTGCTGCGAACACGAGGAGCCATCCCAAACGGTTTCGCCCGACGGGACCGGTGGCAAGGTGGATAAGCCGATTGAACGCCAAGGAACGTACGCGGGATTGGTCTCCGCCCACCAACGTCTCGGGATGCTGGAAAGCAACGGTAACCAACCACGGAAGAAGAAGAACTACTGCGCAAAGGATCGGTAGCCCGATTTGGCGCAGTAACGATCGCGCTCGAACCCTGCCTTTATCGCCCTGCTCGGCAGCCACTTGTTCTAGATCGGAGGTCCTCGAAGGAGCGATAAGTACACCTAGCATCCACCCTGCAGCGACGATGATCCAAGCAATCAACAACGTAGGAGCGAGTGCGATAGAGATAGCCAAAGGCACGCCTATACGTAAAACGCTAACGAGTTTGGAGTCTCCAGGTCTGCGGACACGTAGGACGGCTCGAAGCATCCAGGGAAGGACGCCATAGGCAATGACTGCATCGAGTCTTGCGGCGTTTAGTGCATCAACAAACACCGGAGCAACGGCGTAGGCGAAGGTCGCGGCGGCTTGCCCTACCAAGCGAGCCCGTTCCTCGGAAGTTGTTAGCGCGATTGGGCGGAAAGCCGGGTCGCTTTCCAGGTCAAGGTCAAAGCTGGAGTTACGAACCAACATGGCGACCAGGCGCCACATGCCAACGAGCCCCAAAGGTAGCGAGCCAAGAACCAGCACGGTCCCCGCCAAACCCGCCTTACCAAACAAGATTCCAACTAGGGCAAGTAGTACAAATACGCCGGGCGCTACGGGTGAAGAGGAGCCCAACCGTTCGGATCGCCATCCGCTGAACGCTTCGGACCACAACTCACCAAAATTTCCTATGCGCGCAAACTGACCAGTCACCGGAATTCCCCGAAAGAGCAAACCTCGTGAACCGATCAACAAGATAAGCGCGCTGAGAATCCCAATAACGGTCATTATTCGACGAGGACGGTCGTTGGCAGCAACGGCGCGACCAGCTGCACTCCAAACCAGCGCGCCATCAGCTGAAACCTCGCTGCGCAAAGATTTTCGGGCCACAGAGGTGGCTGGGCTCAAAGCTTTCAAGAGATCGCTCTCCGATACGGTGCTACGAGACCCATTTTCCTTTCGGCGTACTTTCATGGTCCCGAGCCCGCTCAGGGCAGCTCGCCATGTCGCTAGTGACGAAACGGATGCACCACGCCGACGGGGCGACAAGAACGCCGCAAGATGTTGCATGGCGAGGAGGGGCAGAATAAGCGGGAGGCGAATACCCGATGCCGTGGCAATCATGGTGCGAATGCGGTTTCGTTCCGTTAGCAACAATGCACTTCGACGAGCAGCGATTGTGTCAGGAGAAAGTGCCCCGTGCCGGGTGCCCACGTGAGCAACTCGTGCGGCCGGTGCCGCCACGATCCGTTCTCCCATCTGACGTAATCGCCATGATAAGTCGATGTCTTCACCCAGGTCGGGCCCGAGCATGCGTGCGCGTTCTTCAAGCCCAAAGGTGGCTTCATATGCCTCGACTGTGCCTGCCAGTTGTGAGTCGCCTCGGTTTTTGAAACCTGGGGCGGTAAGGTTGGGGTCAAATCCGCCGGCCGCGGCAAACACGGTGGCTCGCACCAGCAAAGTAGGTCCGGGGGCAAAGGCAACGTCCCTAGGAGAGTCATGTTGGCCTTGGTCGAGTTCGAAGGGTTCGATCAGATCAAGGGGGCGCCCGGTTCGGTCTAGGCCCATGCCGATTGCCAGCATGCGCTCATGGTCATGCCAAGAAACCAGTTTGGGGGTAACTGCGCCTGCTGCACTTCGCTGCGCTTCACTGACAAGGTGCTCTACGGCATCCGGAGCCAGGGCCACGTCGTCGTGACAGAACAGGTAATAGGTTGCGCCCTGGACCATGGAGAGCACCAGGTTGGCGGCTGCCCCGTAACCGACGGCGGTGGATTCTCGGCGAACAAATGCCGATGGCACGATTCCTGCGACACGGGTGGTGACCGCTTCGATAGAGCCGTCATCGAGTACCAGGATCGAAATTCCCGGGTAGTCCTGTGCGGCGATGGAGGCAAGCGTGTCCTCGAACCACGGGCCCGGGTTTCGAGTGACGACGACTGCGACAACCGTCGGCGCAGCTTCGGGAGCGTCCATGATCAACAACGGTAGTCGGCTGGACCCGCTGGACTGAGGCACAACGGCATCCAAACCCAAGGTGTTGCCTACCGTGAAGCTGTTCCCAACGTCACAGCCAGGGGTGCTAACAAATGCTTGCAATAGTTAGCAAGACGTTTTAGGCTTGATTCATGTTCGAAACACCTACCATCGATATCCAAGAAATCCGTTCCTCGCTGACTGAGGCAGGAAATACCGCAGCAGGATTTGCCGTGATGGCCGCGAAGCGCGCGAACGATTTGCGCCTCGACGCCACCAGCCGATACTCCAGCCAGATCAACGAGTTCCGCAAGCAGGCCCTTGTTGTGGTGAAGCGCGTTGAATCCGTTCGTGCAGATATGGAAGCTGCAGTAGAGCCAACGTTGAGCAAGGTTATTGATCGCCTTCCCGCCCCAGCCGCCAAGGTTGCCGCTCAGGCGCAAGAAGCCGTAAAGACGTTCCAAGTTAAGGCCCACGACATGGTTGTAGAGGCGCTCACCGCCGAAATCCCTGCGGCCAAAGCAGCATCTACCGTAAAGCCTTCAAACTTCGCTGAGGCCAAGGCAGCACCGGCTCCCAAGACAAACAAATCAGTCAGGGGAGCAAAGACAGCCAAAGCCGGTACTGCGGTTAAGGCCGCTAAAACAGCAAGCGTCGCCAACGCCGTCAAGTCCGTCAAAACGGTAAAAGCTGTAAGCGTCGCGAGGTCTGCCAAAGCCGCGAAAGCAAAGGCCGTAAAGCCATCAGCCGCAAAGCCATTTGCCAAGAAGGTTTCCCGCGTGGCCAAGCCGGCAACCGCAAGCAAGGCAGGCCGCCCAACAAAGGCAGCAACGGCCTAACCCGCCTGTTTGCACTACCGGCTCAAGCTGAGCTCAAGCTTGAGCTCAAGCTGACGGGAAAACTCGCACAAGGACCAGCCCCAGCGGCTGGTCCTTTGCTGTTGATCAAGCCACCGAACGTTGGAGCTAGCGGACAACTCTGAACCTTTTCTTACGAATTCGAACGTAACCGCAAGCGCCACCAATCAAGCGTGTCGCCCAAAGATCCCATCGGATCAAGCTTTGGAGCCCACCCAGTATCGGTTCGCAACTTGGTGACGTCGCTGATGAGCAGAGGGTTGTCACTAGGGCGCAGTAACTGGGGATCGGCCACCAGTTGCAACGACGACGTCGAGAGCGATACCAGCGATTCGATCATCGAAGCAATGGTTCGGCCCACGCCGGAGCCGATGTTGTAAACCTCGCCAACGCTCCCGTGAACGGCAAGTAATCGGTAGGCGACCACAACGTCGCGTACATCAGTGAAGTCGCGAACAGCATCGAGATTTCCTACGATGATGGTTGAAATGTTGTCGCGTTCGGCTTCAGCGATGCGTCGGGCTACACCGGAGACAACGAAGGTATCACTCTGACCAGGGCCTATGTGATTGAACGGTCGTGCGACGACCAGTCCTAAGCCGTGAGACCTGGCGATTTGAAGCGCGACAACTTCGGCGGCCAATTTCGACGAGCCATACGGAGTGGTGGGCTTCGGGACGAGCAATTCGGTGATTGGCACGTCTTTGGGATCTACCCGTCCATACACTTCAGCCGAGGAGACAACGATGACCCGAGGTTTATGGGCCAGTTCTGCAGCGGATTCCAGCAGCTGCAGGGTGCCGAGGGCGTTGACTTTAAAGGTGTCAGCCGGATCGGTCCAGGAAAGTCCTACGTTGGCTTGCCCGGCGAGGTGATAAATCACCGTTGGTTCGAAGGCCTTGAGTTCTGCGCTAACAGAGTAGCGGTCGGTGATTTCTAGTGTAGGAGTAGCGAGCACGTCGCCGAAGGTAGCCAGGTGTTCCTGCAGGAACGTGCCGACGAATCCGCTCGCCCCGGTGATGAATGCACGTTGTGGCCCGCGGGTGGCAGATGTTCGGTCGTGGGAAAGGTTGGTGATGGTCATCTGAGGATTTCGGTGTTTGGTAAACCTATCGGCAGCTTCGGTAGGCGGCTGCATGGCTTTGGGCACTCTTTGTCCAGGTAAAGGTTTGCGCTCTGGCTAATCGGGTGGCCAAAGTGGGTCCGCCACCTCCGACTGCCAGGGCGAGTCCGGCGGCCAGAGTTTCAACGTGCTTTACATCCACAGCAATAGCGGCGTTACCAATCAAGTCATGCATAACTGATCCAGCCGTGGTCACCACCGGTGCGCCGCAGGCCAAGGCCTCGAGGGCGGGGAGGCCGAAGCCTTCCTCAAACGACGGGTACGCCACGGCGAGTGCTCCCCGAAACAGTGGTGCCACGCAAGCTTCGGGGACGAATCCGGTTTTCACGATGCGACCAAACCGTGAGGTAGGTAGCGCTTCCACCACACCCTGCCAACCCTCACCACCAATCACCAACGTTATTTCGCGGAGCGATGGGTCGTTGGCGAGCAGTTCCTCATAGGCTCGAATAAGCATTGGCAGGTTTTTTCGGGGCTCGATAGCGCTAATACTCACGAGGTAGTCGCCGTTAACGCCAATTGATTCCCGGGCGCGCTGATCTTCTGCGCGCAGAATAGTTGCCAAAGGCTCAGTTTGCTGATTGTGTTTGTACGTGTTGCTCGTGTTGCTCGTGTTGCTCGTGTTGCTTCGGTTGGCCTGCAGTGCGATGTCGTCAACGATCGGCCGAAACCTGGTGTGATCGATACCGTGCGGAGCAACAAACACTGGGGCGGAAACCTTTACGAACTGCTGAAGCGCCTGCGCGGTTCGGTCGCTTACACAGATCAACGCGTCAGCCGATTTTGCTGCACTGGCAATAGCGGCGGTAAACAATGCGCGCTTCTCATAAGAATGATCATCGGGACGGGTGAAGTAGGACAGATCGTGGATAGTAACGACCCGTTTCATTTTTGCCCTGCGCCCGTTGGAACTCCCATGAATCTGAGGCAGAAATCGAGGCATGGTGTAGTGCGGCGAATGCAGCACACCAATCTCGGGCGCTGCACCGCCCAGTGTTTTCAGTAACGAACGTTGTTCCCAAATCAATCGGCGTACTCGGTTGGTTGGAGCGGAGGCGACAAAGCGGTCAGCCCCCGGCCAGGCGCTGATCAGATCGTTGGACCTCGCCAAAAGAAGCGGTCGAATATGTTGTGCGCCCAAATGCGCGATCAGTTCATGCGCGTACCGTCGGACTCCACCGGAATTTGACTTGATGGCCGAAACGTCAATAGCCACATCGAGGTTTAGGTCTGGGATGTGTTCTGCAGGCTGTTCGAGGGCCTCACGATGGGCGACACTCGTCGCTCCAGAACCAGTTTCCGCCGTAGCAGCTTTGGCGTTCCTGCACTCACTCGATTGGTCGGTGGTTTCACTCACAACGCCCTTCTCCAATAGTCGAGATGTTGAGTTGCACAAGCTAGCCACGTTCGCTGAGACGCAAGCAACGTACCCGAGGAAATCAACCGATCGCGAAACTCCACATTGCGAAGCACACGAATGATTCCCTCAGCGATCGCATCGACAGACAGCGGGTCAACGATGCAGGCTGCTTCGCGGTCAGCCTCCGCCACACTTGGAACGGCAGAGCAAATTACGGCGGTGCCCGCACGCATGGCTTCCAGGGGAGGCAACCCAAAACCCTCGACCAACGGGACGTAAATAAACGCTTTCGCCCCTTGGAGTTGGCGTGCAAGTTCGTCATCACTGACCGCCCCGATGAGTTCAATACCTTTGGGCAACTGGGCCGGGAGGGCTGGGTCTCCGTAGGAGTTCGACCAACCTTGGGGCCCCACGACTCGCAACGTTGGAACCGGTAAACCAAGGTCTTGCAAGTTGGTCCGAGCCGTCACGTAGCTCTGCAACAGTCGGGCAAGATTTTTCCGGGGCTCGCGAGTGGAGACCGTTAAGAGGTAGCCCGGTTCTTCGAGTTTTGGTCGCTGGCTCGGCCCATTGATGCGGGGCTCCATAAAAGCCGGTGTGGGTATCGGGAGATGGTCACACCCTTCAGCGATCACGCGCACTTCGATGTTTCCACGACTCGCAGCACGTAAGGCTTTCTCTGTTGCCTTCGAGGGCACAAAGAATTCGTCGGTTTCCCGAAGTGCTCGGGCCAACGCTCGTTCGTGCCAGATTCGTCCTGCCTCGGGATAGGCGTCGGGGTGGGTGCGCCAAGCCAAGTCATGGACGTACATCGTTCTGAAACGTTCAGATCGTTTTACACTCACCCGTCGTGGAGGTTGGGCAAAGCTGGTTGCATGGACCACGTCGAGTCCAGGCGGAACTGCAAAGAATCGATTGTCCCATCCGCGTTGCGTTATTCGATGACCGATTGGGAGTCCTCGCAGTGGCGACCAAACCGGTCCGAGCTGAGCAAGTGGATCGGGTTCCGTAGAAACTCCCGAAGCGATGAGCAGTAGTGATTCGTCCTCTTCGCAGTTAGTTCCTGCGGCACTTAGCCCTTGGAGTAATCCGCGCGCATAGGTTCCAATCCCGCCGGGCACCCGGCGTCGGAGCTGTTCGACCACGATTGCATAGCGCGTCATTTGCCAGCACTTAAACGGAGGTAGAGATCGGCAAAAGCCTCCACCATGGCGTAGAGGGTGAAACGGGCGGCGTTGGCATATCCGCGTGAGCGCAGCGCGTTACGAAGTTCCGTATCACTATGCACGCGTTGTATTGCACTCGCGAGGACCGCGGCATTTGCTGGCGCAACAAACAACGCTCCCTCGCCCAAAACTTCCGGGAGAGAGCCAACCGTTGTAGCTACTACCGGAACCCCAGCGGCCATTGCTTCTAGGGGCGGGAGTCCAAAACCCTCGTACACACTTGGATAGACCAGCATCCTCGCTCCAGCCAGTAGCCGTATCCGTTCGGCTTCTTCAACAAAGCCACGTCGCTCGATTCGAGCGCTTATACCGGCCGGAATTTTCGCCAGCGCTGCAACAAATGCACGTTCGCCCCAGCCAGATTGGCCCACGATCACTAACCGCAAATCGGGTTCGCTCGCCGCCACCATTGCAAAGGCCTCGAGCAGGGTTGGATAGTCCTTGCGTGGTTCGACCGTTCCAATAGCCAGTAGATACGGGGCCCCATCGCCCTCAGCGGCGAGCTGTTGACCGCGCTGCTCTGGGTCAGAATTGTACCGATGTAACCCCAGATGGATTGTATGTACTCTTGCCGGTTCGATCTCGAAGTGTTTGATTACTTCGGTGGCCACGAAAGTTGAATCGGTATGTATGTGAGCGCCCCCAGCAACGGCGCGAGCAATCAGACCTGGATATTGCAGGGTGTCAGATGTGCAGAGTTCCGGGTAGAGAACCGTCGTCATATCATGCACACTTATGAGTTGGGTCGCCCGCTTTGACGGAGGGACCACAAAATTTGTCCCGTGCACAACGTCGAGCGAACCCGTCCACCATTCGATTGGCGCCATATCACTGTGGCGCCACAGTGCCCGTAAAGGCCGCGCCGGCATGGGCCATCTTTGAATGGTTTTCGCTTCATCTGACCGCCAACCCCTAGCGGTTACCGTGAAGGGCCGTAAAGCAACTGCGCTATGCCCTTTGAATCCCTCGACCAAACCGGTGACAAAATGTCCTACACCCGTGC
This sequence comes from Acidimicrobiia bacterium, assembly GCA_043754155.1. GTDB lineage: Bacteria > Actinomycetota > Acidimicrobiia > Acidimicrobiales > JANYDT01 > JANMZO01. Next base: position 9,018 of record JAYUVJ010000244.1, on the reverse strand, counting down.
GCTTTCCCAGCAACGGCGTGGTGTCAACGCCTACACGTACCGCCTGGTTAGCCACTCGAACAGCGTAGCGACGTTGCGGGCCCACTCCTGTTCACCCAGCCTTACCCACAGAGGGGCACCAACTGAGCATGCTTCGCAACACCAAGGAACAAGGCCGCTAAGTTGGATTCATGTCGACTTCACGGGCCGAGGATTGGGTCCACCCGCGAATCGGTGTGGTGGTGCTCAGCTACAAAGCAGAACCGGCAATGTTGACAGCGACCATTGCTGCTCTGGAGGCCAGTAGCGCGGTGACCGCAGGGCTGGCTGAAGTGCTGCTAGTCGAGAACGGTCCCGAAGCTCCCGAGATCGATCATCATCCAAGTACGACCATTACTGCCCTGGGCGCGAATCATGGTTTTGCGGGTGGAATCAATCGCGGCGTTTCTCTACTTTCAGCTGAGTGTGAGTTTGTTTTTCTGTGCAATCCCGATGCCATCGTTGCACCCGATGTTCTTACCCTTTGCGCACAAACTTTGATGGAGGCACCGGCGGGCGTGGTTTCTGTCGCACCAAAGATGTTGCTCGCCGGGCATGAGGCCGTCATCGACGCTGTCGGCAACTGTGTGAACGAGCGAGGGGAAGCCGCCAATAATGGTTTGGGGCAGCCTGATATGGGGCAGTTCAATGAACGTGCCCATATCTTTGGGCCGTGCTTCGGTGCGGGCATGTTTTTGCGTAGCGCCTTCGCCCCCGATGCCGTCGGCCCACTCGATGAGCGATTGTTCTTGTATTACGAGGACGTCGATTGGAACTGGCGAGCGCAGCTTCTGGGATTCGATTGCATCACCGAGCCCAACGCAGTAGTGATGCACCAAATGTCCTCATCTACTCGCCACCTCGCCTACGACTTCAAATTTCATCTCACGGAGCGCAACTTGATGCTCTGCGCGCTGAAGAATTCTTCTGGCCCACGGGCCCTGCACATTTGGGTTACCCGTAGCGCCGGTCTTTTGCTCGGGGCTATCAAGGGGCACTACCCGGTAGCAGGCATGAAAGCGGTATTCGGGACTCTTCGGCTCCTACCTTCCACGCTTTACCATCGGCGTAGAATCCAAAAGCGCAGGGTTCGATCCGACGCCCAAATAACCCATTTTGCTGTTGGCAACAAAACGTTCTTCGATGCCGTTACCTATCAGCCGATCGATCGAGATGCTGCGACCGCCTACGCTAAATCTCTGAATTCGGCGAAACCCTAAACGGCAATACCACCGGCGACCACCACGTCATTTCGGTAGAGAACAATCGATTGACCAGGTGCCACTCGCGGTCGTGGGTTCTCAAACTTAACCGTGGAGGATGCGGGATCGAACGTTATGGGAATTGCTTCACCGTGTGCACTGCACTGAGCCAACAAAGCGTGAGGCCCACCAAGTGCAACCGAAGGATCAGAGAAAGTAAGTGTATGTAGGGTAGTGGAGGACACCAACAAATCTGAGAGATCGCCAACGGTCACCACGCCCGCAGCCATATCGATTCCCACTACATACTTGGCCACCCCGTCGCCCACTGCCCCAAGACCCCGTCGCTGACCGTAAGTGATGAGTTCCAGGCCTTCGACGGTGCCGCGATCGCCGCCAGCAGTGTCCACAATGCGGGCAGTTCGAAGTGGAATCCTGTTGCCCAAAAAGACTCTTCGTCCCCCACCTGTTTTGGCGATGAAGCACACGTCCATCGACTCAGGCTTGTCGGCAGTACGAAGCCCCATTGCATGCGCTCGGGCGCGGACTTCGGGCTTGGTTAACTCCCCTACCGGAAACAACGTGCGAGCCAACACCTGTGGCGTGAGCATGTGCACCACATAGGTTTGATCTTTGGCCGAATCCACGGCCCGGGCTACCCCAAAGGTCCCATCAATGTTTACTACCCGGCGAACGTGATGGCCAGTAGCAATTGCGTCATATCCCAAGCGGTCGGCACGGGCAATCATGAGATCAAACTTGAGGTGCCGATTGCATTCGATACAAGGATTCGGCGTGATGCCTTCGCTATGTGCACGTACATAGGTTTGAACGACATGGGTGTCGAACTCGTCGGAGAAGTTAAAGACGTAATGCGGAATATCGAGCTGTTGGGCTACCCGGCGCGCGTCGTCTACATCGGCCACCGAGCAGCAACCGGAATCGGATTCGCCACCCCATAGACGCAGCGTGGCACCGGCGACCTCGTGGCCTTCTTCGATCATCATGGCCGCGGCTACTGAAGAATCCACGCCGCCCGACATTGCTACGAGAACCTTCATGATCGCAACTTCGCTACTGCTTGGGGAATGGCCACGAGCGCGGCGTCGATATCGGAGTCGGTTGATGCTGCACCCAAGGTAAGCCTCAAAGCACCGGCGGACCGGGAAACCGGAACGCCCATAGCCATCAGCACCGGCGAAAGATGCAGGGCCCCGCTGGCACACGCAGAGCCTGCCGACGCGCAAATACCCAACTGGTCAAGTACCACTAACAACTCTTCACTAACGACACCCTCAATACAGACGTGGGCATTTCCGGCAACCTTCACCGAGCGGGGCGAAGTTTCCGTGCATCCCGCAATGGTCAATAGACCGTCAACGAGGCGATCGCGTAGGAGTGCGATCCGAACCAAATCTCGCCGCTTCGCACACAGTTTTGCCGCCAAGGCCATAGACACGATCCCAGCCACGTTTTGGGTGCCGCTGCGTCGCTCGCGTTCCTGGCCTCCACCGTGAATGAGCGGAGTAATCGGTGTGCCCTCGCGAACCATAAGTGCACCTACGCCTTTGGGTCCGCCGAACTTATGCGCGCTGAAGGCCACCAAATCAGCAGCAGCAACGATCGGGGCAACGTCCATCCACGCCAACGCCTGCACCGCATCGACTATCAAAACGGCACGAGGGACAATCTTGTTCATCAGCGCACGGAGTTCCCCAATGGGCTGCACGGTACCAACCTCGTTGTTCACCGCCATCACGCACACGGCACGAACCTTCTGACCAGCCGCAACCAAACTGAGCCGAGCCGCAACCAGGTCGAGCACACCGTCGGCATCAACGGTCAACTCAAGTGATTCGCAACGACCAGCCTTGGCCGAAGCCTCCATCAATGAACGAACCGCATCGTGCTCAATCCCACTCCAAGCAATCACGTTGGAGGGATTGTTGAGGACCCCGGTCAACGCCAAATTGATGGCCTCGGTACCGCCCCCGGTGAACACGATCTCCCTCGCCTTCGCACCAATCGTTTCGGCGAACGAATCGCGAGCCTCCTCAAGACCCTGCCGAGCCCTGCGAGACACCGAATGAACCCCAGAAGGATTCCCGAACTCATCCCGCAACCAGGGTATAAGCGCGTCGATAGCTTCGGCCAGCATCGGCGTAGTGGCCGCATGGTCAAGATAGACGGGGTGTTTCACTGATCGTTGCCGGGACTGCGACATGGCCTCCATGGTAGGACCGTTGCCAAGACTCCCAGCCACTATTGAACAGCGCTGAGAAAACGAACGATAGAGGTGGCGAGTCAGCACTGGTTAGGGAAAAGCGTTGGGGTTTGGAACTTGGGCTCACTGACGACTTACGCACGATTCGGCTTGGAGAACAGGCAGGAGGTGTTTCGTTTCAAACCGTCCCTTCGCTATCCCTCAAATCGGGCTGATAGCCCCATAGCGTTTAAGCATGGATGAACCGGCGAACCCAGAGCTAACCAGTACAGAACCAGTCCAGGACGCCTTCCCCTGCGCCGTTTCGCCTTCAACGCCGGGAGAACACAACACCAATGGACTTGAAACTGGAAACCCACTCGTCGGTGATTCTGCTGTAGGTCAAACCGCCCCCACCTCGCCGATCAATACCGTTCTGCCTGAAACCACCGCAATTCGCGTTTCGGGGTCTGGCGACGTGTCCATCCCGAAGCAATCGTTCCTTGAGACTCTTACTGCTCCCGGTATTGTCGTCGTGGTTGCCTCGTTGTACGCCTTGGTTTACGCCTGTCGAATTATTTTCAGGCACCATTTGGCCTTCGGATCTCAGGGATTTGACTACGGCATTTTCGATCAAGGCGTCTATTTGATGTCTCGGTTCAAAGCGCCGTTCGTCACGATTATGGGACGAAACCTCTTTGCCGACCATGGATCGTTCACCCTCCTTCCCCTCGTCCCGCTTTACTGGATTTGGCCCAACGGACTCGTTCTTTACGGCGCCCAAACCGCGTCAATCACCCTGACAGCCATTCCGATATTCGGAGCAGCCAAGAAGATATTGAACGGCCGAGGTTGGCTCGCGGCAGCGATTGCGCTTTCGTATTTGGTTAATCCAGTGGTCGCCTGGACCGGAGCAGAAAATTTTCACCCGGATTCATTGGCCATTCTGGGTCTTGCGACTGCTTGGTGGGCGCTGGTCAACAGCAGGTGGCGTTGGTTTCTCTTCGCTTGTTTGTGGGTTGCCGCAACCAAAGAAGACATGAGTTTGGTGGTAATTCCCCTTGGCCTTTACTGCGCCCGAAAGCACAACAAAAAGGTTGGTTACGCCGTCGCTGTCGGTTCGTTCGTTTTTACGGTTGCAACGTTGGTTCTTTTGAGGATCATGAATGGAGTGGGATCGTTGAACAGTTGGCGGATTCCGTTCGGAGGACCCATTGGTTCTATTAAGCAAACACTCCAGCATCCCGGTACGGTTTGGGCCTACTTCTTGACCGAAGGTCGGCCGTGGTACGCCTGGCAGCTCGCCTTTCCTTTGGGACTTGTTGCGCTTCTTGCCTGGAAACGGTCTGTACCTGCGCTTATGGGAAGTTTGGTGGTCTTTGTTTCCAACATGGTCTCAACCTTTTTTTACCAACACAACGCGCATTATCACTACTCAGGAATCATCGTCCCCGGGTTGGCCATCGCTGCGGCACTCGGGCTTAGCTCCGAGAGATTCCGGATCCACGTTCCGAAACTCGCAGCGCTAACCCTTGCGGTTTCGGTCTGGGTTGGGTACTTGTGGGGGCCAATGCCAGCGTCTCGAAATGCCAACCCGTGGTCACGAGAAAATCCCAATTACGACGCAACGATGGAATTAGTTAGATCCGTTCCGCCCGATGTAGTTGTCTCGGCTGATTACCGAGTGGTGCCGTACCTTTCTCACCGCCGAGAGGCCTACCAATTTCCAGTTCCGTTTAAGGATTCATATTGGAACCTCCCCGATGATGAATCGGGTGGAATAGACCTGGCCAGACGAGCAGCGCGGGTTGAATACCTATTGTTGCCCCTCAGTCTCGAAGCTGAGGCCGCTGGCGTCTGGGCGAACATCTCGACGCAGTTCAAGATTGTAAAAACCTCCACCTCCGGCTGGGCAATCTACCGGCGCGTTCCTTAGGGCATTGCTTTGGGCATTGCTTTGGGCACATCGAAATCAGGGAGTTCAAACTGCATCGCTAGCAGTAACTGAACATCAGCCATGGGCCGCTCACTTCTGATTGTTTGCACGCCAAAAGCAAGCATCGGCGGTAGTGTAGGTAAAGAACAGTTCTTCAATCCGATCGGTTTTGCAACGACATGAGCCAGCTTCGACTCGATCCTCTAACCGGCCGCTGGGTGGCAATTAACGCCGAGCGTCGCCAGCGTCCGAATGAATTTGCGTCGCGCACGGTAACGGTTGAACCCGAAGGCGGTCGGCCATGCCCGTTTTGTCCGGGCCAAGCCGAGTCTGAGCCGCCAATGCTGGTAACCCCCGGCCCCGACGGTTCTTGGCAAGTGCTCGTCGTACCAAATTTGTATCCAGCGTTTGAGGGCCGGGACCCAATGGTTGTGGAGCACCTGGGGCCGATTTTCACTCAAGCCGATGCATCGGGTTGCCATGAGGTTCTCGTTGTCCACCCAGATCACAATGCATCGTGGGCGGATCTCACTGATGATCAGGCACGCATGGTCATGTCGGCAATAGCGGCACGAGCCGAAGCGCATTCGAATCAGCCAGAGCTTCGTTATAGCCAAGCCATCGTGAATTACGGACGTGAAGCCGGCGCTTCACTGGCCCACCCCCACGGTCAGTTGCTGGGTTTGCCCTTCGTTCCGGGTGAAATCCAAAACGAGCAGTCGGGCTTCGAGCGATTCTCCGGCGCGTGCCTGTTGTGCACCACGATTGAGGCCGAACTCGATGCTGGTGCTCGCATTGTCTATGTCGACGAGCATGTGATTGTGTTGTGTCCCTATTGGAGTGGTACCCCGTTTGAGATGTTGGCCATCCCTCGCAACCATGGCGGTCACCTCCACACGGCAGAGCAAGAAGACCTCACCTCTGTCGGCATCGGGCTACGCCATGGGCTAGCCAACCTGCGTGCGGCCCTGGGCGACGTGGCCTACAACGTGGTCTTCCATTCAGCGCCTTATCGCGGCCAAGGTGTGTTCCACTGGCATGCACACGTTTATCCAAAGGTGACAACCCGAGCAGGATTTGAGCTTGGTACTGGCGTAATGATCAACGTGATGCCACCCGAAGAAGCGGCAACAATCCTTGCCGGGGCTCGGGTTTAGTCTTCACCGAGACATCGCCAAGTGAGCCAGCGGTAGGTCGGCCCACCAGTTTAGGCCGGATAGACAACAGGAGCGATATCAGTCGAAGGCGCGAAGCGTGCACGCCGTGACGATGGCAGCTTGTGCTGCTTCGTGGCCCTTGTCTTCACGTGACCCGGGCAATCCGGAGCGATCACGGGCTTGGGTTTCGTTATCCACGGTTAGCACGCCAAATCCGATGGGGATACCAGAACCGGTGGCGACCTGGGTGCAACCGACGGTGACTCCTTGGCATACGTACTCAAAATGCGGCGTGTCACCACGAATAACCAGGCCAAGACAAACAATGGCATCAAAGTGCTTAGATGCGGCGAGACGCGAAGCTGCCACGGGTAACTCAAACGCGCCGGGAACGCGGACTACGACCGGATCGACCGTCACTCCGGCATCACGGGTACCACGCAGCGCTCCGTCGACCAGCGCATCCATGAGTTCGGTGTGCCACTGCGAGGCGATGATGGCCACACGAATATCGGCCGCGCCCTCGACTTTCAACTTGGGTGCACCGCCGCCGCTCATTTCGTGTCCGATCCGTCTGCTGGAAGCACAAGGTCGGCCTCCTCGTAAAGGTGACCCATGCGATCTTTTTTGGTGCGAAGGTAGCCAACGTTTTCTGGGTTCGCATGCATTTTGCTAGGCACGCGTTCCACAATATCGAGGCCGAAGCCTTCCAGACCACCGTACTTTTGGGGAGAATTCGTTATCAGGCGCATGGTAGTTACGCCAAGATCTACCAGCATCTGTGCGCCAATGCCGTATTCACGATTGTCCTCAGGAAAACCCAGGTCGAGGTTTGCGTCGACGGTGTCGCGGCCCGATTCTTGCAACGAGTAGGCCCGAATCTTGTGACCAATCCCAATACCACGCCCTTCATGTCCGCGCAGGTAAATGATCACGCCACAATCTTCCTGAGCGATCATGGCCATGGCATCGTCGAGTTGCAATCCGCAGTCACAACGCAACGAACTAAACACGTCACCCGTGAGACATTCACTATGCACACGTACTAGAATATTTTCGCATTTTGCGATGTCGCCTTTGACCATGGCGAGATGCTGTTCTCCATCGAGCAGGCTCTCATAGGCCACGCAGGTAAACTCACCATGGGGTGTTGGCAGACGAGCTTCTGCGAAACGCTTCACCAGTTTTTCGTTTCGACGCCGATACCGAATCAAGTCAGCAATCGTGATGAGCAGCAAACCATGTTCTTCCGCGAACACTTCGAGCTCGGGTAGGCGCGCCATGCCCAGCTTTTTCTTGTCGGTCACTTCACACAACACACCCACCGGCGCCAAACCTGCAAGACGACATAAGTCTGTTGCCGCCTCGGTATGGCCAGCACGCTTCAACACGCCACCGGGTGCACAACGCAAAGGGCAAACATGGCCTGGCCGGGCCAGATCACCAGGGCGAGTCGCTGGATCCACCAACGACAAAATGGTGGCCGCTCGATCATAAGCACTTATACCAGTTGTGGTGCCGTGGCGGTAGTCGACGGTAACGGTAAACGCCGTGCGGTGGCTTTCAGTGTTTGCGGTAACCATCAATGGGAGATCGAGCTCTTCGCATCGTTCGCCGGTAACGGTCGCACAAATGTATCCACTTGTATGTTCCAGGAAGAACGCAATCTTCTCGGGAGTAACGGCTGATGCCGCCATGATCAGATCGCCTTCGTTTTCGCGATCTTCATCATCAATCACCACCACGATTTCTCCACGGGCAATTGCCGCAATGGCGTCTTCTATACGAGCGAGAGGCATTTAGTGTTGATCTTTCGAGTGAGAGAGCATGAATCAGGCAACGGTGTCGGGGGGAACCACACCGGCGAAAGCCAAGAGTCGTTCGGCATATTTAGCCATAACGTCAACTTCGAGATTGACGCGAGCTCCCACACCTTTGCGGCCGAAGGTAGTTACTTCGATCGTGTGCGGAATGAGCGCTACGGTAAAACCGTCGGCTTCGGGTTTGACCACGGTGAGGCTGCAACCATCAATGGTGATCGAACCTTTTTCCACGACATAGCGGAGCAAATCAATAGGCATAGTGACGCGCAAATCAGGCGCAGCGTTAGCAATTACACCCACGCAATCCACATGACCCTGCACCAAATGTCCCCCGAGCCGGTCCATCAAGCGAACTGGACGTTCCAGGTTCACCATGTCACCGACTACCAGCTCAGCAAGGTTGGTACGGGACAACGTTTCAAAAACTGCGTCGGCCTGCCACCATCCGTCCCCTGCGGCAGTCAAGGTTAAGCAGCAACCGTTCACCGCTATCGAAGCGCCTTCAATCGATTCTTCCAGCACTGTCGACGCTTTGAACTTGAAGGTAGTACCCGTAGCAGTGTCGGTCCTTTCGAGCACTGTTCCAAGCTCTTCAACAATTCCAGTAAACATTTCCGCTCACACTACCGTTAGCTGCGGTCTACGAGGTTCGACTGGGTCGTAGAGCGTGGAGCGCTGC
>JAYUVJ010000243.1:0-2280 GCA_043754155.1 Acidimicrobiia bacterium | reverse complement strand
AACTCTGCGCCTTACAACTCTGCTCCTTACAACTCAGCGCCTTACAACGCCGGCCACTGGCTTCTGGATCGCAACATCGAGGCTGGCCGTGGTGAAATCGTCGCCATCCGGAGTCGTGGGATCAGCTACACCTACAACGACGTTCTGCGTTCGACCTGGCGAGCACAAAATGCCTTAGCAATACTTGGAGTGCCCCTTGGCGAGCGTGTGGTGTTGCTGGCCAACGATGGCCCCGACATGGTCGCCTGGTTGATTGGTTGCCTCCGATCTGGGGTGATTCCTATTCCGGTTTCCACCATGCTCACGGGCGCTGATGTGGGCATGATTGCCAACGATGCACAAGCCTTGGTCATCATCGCGTCGCCAGAATTCGAACCGTTGATTGCGCAAGCTGCAGGCCGGGCGACGAGCCTGCGTCACGCTGTCCTGCTTGATGAATCATCAGGTGTTCCAACCGAACCAACCGGATCAGAAACTGTTGGATCAGAAACTGTTGGATCAGAAACTGTTGCGACGGCGGGTGGGCTCAATTGGTCTGCATGGTCAACCTACACCAGCGACTCTGAAGCGCCTCTGGCCGCAACCACGGCAGACTCAGCAGCGTTCTGGCTTTACAGCTCGGGCACGACCGGCTTGCCGAAGGGAGTCATGCATAGCCACGGCAGTATGCAAGCAACGTATGAAACCTATGCGCGCAAAGTACTTGAGGTAACGCCCAATGATCGGTTCCTCTCAGTTGCCAAACTGTTCTTTGCCTACGGCCTAGGAAATTCGTTGACCTTTCCGTTTGGAGCAGGCGCGACCGCGATCTTGGAGCCTTCGCGACCAGCGCCGCTGTTCTATTGCAACTTGATCAGCGATGAAGCACCCACCCTGTTCTTCGCCAGTCCAGGATTCGTGGCCGGCGTGCTTGATACCGATATTCCAGTCGCCGCATTTTCCTCGGTGCGCGCAACGATTACCGCAGGCGAAACTTTGCCTGCGGATCTTCAACGTCGATTCTCCGAACGGTTCGAACATCCGGTGCTCGATGGGATCGGCTCAACCGAGGCCCTGCACATTTTCCTGTCGAATACACTTGATGATCAGCGTCCAGGATCAACGGGCGTGGCGGTTCCCGGTTACGAACTTCGCCTCACCGGCGAGGACAACCTCGATGTGGTGGAACCTGATGCACCGGGTTACCTCCACGTTCGCGGACCGTCGACGGCGACGGGTTACTGGAATCGCCGGGAAGCAACCGATGCTGCCTTCGGTGCCGATGGGTGGGTAAAAACTGGCGACGTGTACACCAGCTCCGCCGACGGTCACTGGACGTTCCTCGGACGTAATAACGACATGATCAAGGCCGGCGGAATCTGGGTCTCACCGGCTGAAGTTGAAGCAGTTCTCGTTGAGCACCCCGATGTTCTGGAAGCGGCAGTCGTAGGTACACGTAACGATGCCGGGCTCGAGGAAGTCACCGCGTTCCTGGTGCCAAAGGCTGGCCGAACCATCGACTCCGGGGCCATTGATACGCACTGCCGTGATCGTATGGCCGCCTTCAAGCGTCCCCGTCGGCTGATCGTGGTCGATTCGTTCCCGAAAACTGCCACCGGCAAAATCCAACGTTTCGCCCTTCGTGATCGCCTTGCCGGCTGAACTTCGGTGAGCCATATTTCATCGCGGTTCAAATGGTTCAGCAGGCTCGTATCGTGCGACGTAAAGATGAGTTGTGCACCCTTGGGATTCGTATCGGGGTTCTGAAACAGCTCAACGAGATGTGCAGTGAGGCTTGGGTGCAAGCTGCCATCCAACTCGTCGAAAAGAAGAGGCTGACCGTTCGTCAGCGCGCTTAGTGCTGGGCCGATTAACCGAAACCAAACCTGTGTGCCGAGAGACTCTTCGCGCATTTCAAACGGAATCTCTTCCGCCGATGCACGGTGCACGAGTTGAACCTGGCGGCGACCATCTTCGTCGACGATTTTCACATCACTAATGCCCAGGTCGGCAAAACGCAACATCAATAACGCAGCGTCTTTCTTGGCTGATGGGTTCGTGGTGTCGTCGTCAAAAAGTGTTGCTTGTACTTCTTCGAACCACATTTCAGTAGGTGTGGTCGCTCCTCGTGGGAGGCGTACCGCTCTGGGATGCCTCGATTGGCCGCCAAGGAACCGTGCCGAGGCAAGTTTGCGACCAAACGGTGCAACAGCCTTATGGTCAAGCCTCCATCGCTGAGGAGAGCGCAAGTGTGCGAGGGGCAATGAGTTCGCGCACACCGGCTGCTGCTGTCATTCCGCG
>JAYUVJ010000242.1:0-10712 GCA_043754155.1 Acidimicrobiia bacterium | reverse complement strand
CGATAACTCAGGGCCCTAGTGACAAGCGACAATCGTTGCGCTGGCTCATCTGTTTTTCTCGCTCTGTTGATTTCGTCACACGTGTCATTCCAAATGTCGAGAGCACAAACAGGGCCGGTCCGTTGTTGCCGTTCCGCACCTAAAACCGCCACGATCGCATCCCAATGCCCAGCCACGCTCACTCGAATCGATTTCGGGACACTATTGCTCGATAGAGCGTTACGACCAAAGGAGAATTCACGAGCAGCCTCATTCTGTTCATTACGAATATTCAAAATAATGCAGTGCTTCCTGACCCTTGGGTGAGCGAAGTGCATAACTTCTCGTTCGGCCGCACTGGCTCCGATCGTGAGATGAAGGCTTGAGCTAATCACAGATCGCGAATTTTCGAGAACTTCCAGCAAATCAGGAACTCCGCTATAACGAACGTGCTCAGCAGCCGGGAGCAGGGCTGCGAGTCTAAGGACGTCGTCGCCTAAAGCCGTTCCAACTTCAACCAGAGCCACACGCAACCGTCGAAGCTTGCGGAGCAGGAAAGTATCCATCCTTAGCGTTCTGGCCACTGCCACGCTTGCGTGCACTAGAACATCAAATTGCCCATCATGTTCCTTTTGAAGTTGCTTTTGCCGTGGTTCCAAACCGAAAGCAGAATCAGGAACGACGTGTATCTGAACAGTTTCTCCAACCGCAGTCTTCAGCGACCTCTGCGAAAATTTGTCTCGAACCGAAACATAGGCGCTTCCCGCGACGAGCTCGGCAACAAACGGCACCGCCCAATGCGGAATTGCGCCGACCACCCCAGGCGAATTCCACACCACCGGGATCCCGCATCGAACTGCGACAAGCGCGGGAAGCAGCCACAAACACTCAGGAAACGGTAAAATTCCATCTCCCCCGTAACCGTGAACCACCAGGGGGTCAAAACGAATCAAGTCGCCGCCACCAACTACCAGACCACGCATTTCGGGCAGCGTTGGAGGAAACTCCTGAATTGCTCTTACGGAAAAAGAGGAAAAAGTCGGCGCCGCAAATGCGGGTGCGCCGCGCAAGGAGAAAAGCTCCAGTCCCTCCTCGACGCCGCGCAGCTTCAGCGCCCTTTTGGCAAGAACAGGAAAAAGGAGATCACCAAAGTTGGCAACGTCGAAAGTTCCAACCATCGCAATTTTCCCCACCCTATTTCTCAGAGTCGTTTCGATGAAACCTGCGTGTACAAAGTGATGCTCGGTATAGGAGGTCTTCACGCAGGGAAACTCGCCAAAATTTTCGACTTACGATCAGCCGAAACCTCCTGTGGAGCCCGCTGCCAGTAAGGAAATTTTGAACGATCAGCTCAGGATCTCCGAAAGAATCAATTTGGGAAAGCGCTATTGCAGGAAGATCGAAAATCGTCTGATTAGTTCGGCTGCTTCGGAATTGTTTAACTCTGACCATAAGCTGCGCGGTGCCCGGCTGCGGAGTGGCGTTCGCGCAGTGCACGCGCTTATGAACGACCACAGTCGGGTCTACTACCAGTTCACCCTTCGCCGAAGCCAACAGGTACGCCCAGTGGTCATGAAAAAGCTCTGCTGGACAGGGGTTCTGTAACAGCAAATTGAGCAAGGCCCTATTAAAAGCGGAAACGCAGCCAGGAAAGCGGTTCTGAATTAACGCGTTTCCGAGCCCGAGCTTGCCCCCAACCTCAAACACTCTCGATGGCCCACGGTCGATTCCAAACAGTCGGAAAGCTCCGCCGTAAAGCGCTGGTCCCGTTAGGCCTGCCAAGTGGTGCACCGCTCGCTCAACCCTGCAGGGATCCCAAATATCGTCTTGGTCGCTGTACAAGATGGCGTCAGCGTACATAGCCTTTTGCAGCAGGTTGCTGAACGATAAAGAAATTCCGATTCGCTCGCCGTACTCCACGAAAACTCGTTTGTCCGACGAGAAAGCCTCAATCTCGGATGCGGTTCCATCGGTGGACCCATCATCGCGGATGTGCAATACAAATCTTGAGTGAGTCTGGTTTAAAATGCTGTTGATTTGCTCGGCGACAAAGTCAACGCCATTAAAGGTGCTCATCAGAATTACCACCTGCGGATCGGTTCGCAGGCTGCCTCCGGTCGCTTCGCCTCCGCCGACAGCGCCAAATTCCGAGCTCATCCGGCAACAAGCGACAGGTTTTCGCACCCGCAGGCTTTGAAAACCAGGTGTTGAACGAGCGGCCCTACCTTCGGGGCATGAGCCCAATCACAAGGGAACTTACTCAAAATCACCACTTCGACCCTAGCTGGTGGCCACAAGGATTTCCTAGAAAGCACTGGGTAAATTATCCGGGTCAAGCCCTAAGAATTCCTCGAGGAATTGGTTGCGCCGTTCGATTGCTAACCGTTCACGAACAGCGTGCTCTCCCGACCGACGGCTGACACGGCGGTGCGTCCCCCAGGCCGCTCGGCGGACTAGGCGTGCAAGTTGGAAAATCCGTAACGCTGCGATTGGCCGTTCTAGCCGATCGCACAGCCAGCTTGTGATGCTTGGTTCCTTCAACCGAAAGATTCTTACGAACTGCTTTGGCGATAAAAGGCAAAGCGCATCGGCACCAAAGTTTGAAAACGCTTCCCAATTGCTATGGTCCAGGGAAAGTGCATCATGTCGAGGAACCTGGCCAAACCGAAACTCGCCATGCTCGTTTCGTGTCTGGATAACTCCACACCCGAAATCCATATCGATCGTTACAAACGCTGTTTCAACATGTTTACGGACAAAATCCAAAAAGGCCAGGTACGTCTGCCCGCTCCAACTTCCCGGATGAAACTTTGGGTCAGCAATTTCGCGACTGAGGGGTAAACAATCGTGAACCACTATCACTCCGCCCATACTGAGCAATTGCAGCGCGTACTCGATATCACGGTAAGAGCTTTCGTAACTATGCCAAGAATCTACGAAGACGACATCGAACCGCCGCAAGTTGATGCTCAGCGCAGCGAGACCAGGCCCGCTGTCATCAGAAAATGACACCCCAGTGACTGGTAGGCCATCATCGAAATCTGCGGTGGCACAGTAGACCACCCTCTCAGCTACCACGAACTGGTTACGGTCAATTTTTCCAAACTGAAAGCCACTGAAGGCTGTAGAAATTTCTAGGTAACTCCGGAATCCGGCCTGCCGGCCAAGCCAATTAACAACGTCGGATTTCTTAGTCAGCCGTTCTGCGATCATAAGACTGTTACAGCCCTCGAACTCTGCGCAGCTTCGCACGGCTCAGCGCAGTTCTCTTTTCAAGAATCGATCGACCGATGGGTACGGTTTGCAACTTTCGGCCAACTTCATGTTTCAGTGCCTGGCTTGCGAATGCGATTCCTTGCCGCAGCGAGGGGCGCCCCATGTCGGTCTGAATACGCTCAAGTAAAATCTGATTTAGCAACTGCCGCTCCACAATTTCTGCCTGGCTGGCAACGTTTTGCCAATGGGTTAGCTGAGGCTCGGGCCCACGATTCATGTAAGGCATGTCAAACAAGTGCGAAGGAAACTTCAACGCAGAAAGCCGTTCAGACACTGCAATCTTTAACCCGCCGGCCAATGCACGGCGAACCAGATCCACATCCGATCCAGATTGGAGCGTCTCATCAAAGCCACCAAGTTCCATCAACGCAGGCCTGGGAAAAGACCGCTCGAAGGAAGAATTCCAATGTCTCCATACGTTCTCCCAGGCCCCGGCGGCCCGTATACCGATCGAAGCCCGCGCGGACCCAGCATCGCGGAGAGGCCATGGGCAAACAGATTCGATCCGGATTCGCGATGGACCTTCAGGAGTTCTTCTAGGTGCCAGGGAAACCACAGGTCATCGTGCCCAAGGAACGTAACTAGCTGCGCCCTCGCTTCGGTCAACCCCGCATTGTTCGGAGCCGCCTGCCCTCCGGAGTTTTTCGCTAGTGAGACGAACCGAATTGAGTTTTTGTCGCCGTGAGCGTTCGCTTCTTCAATTGCAACTGCGCCTGATTGGTCAGTGCAACCGTCCCCTACAACGATCAACTCCCAATCAACAAACGTTTGCGCACATACGGATTGGATAGCAAATCGCAAAACCTCACATCGATTGAATGTGGGAATGATCACCGACACTGCTGGGGTTGGATCGGATGCAACCTCAGTTTTCGCTCCACCTTTAGCGGCGGCCTCCAGGCTATCTATCGAGGCCACGCCAGCACCTCCGCAATCACCCAAGCGTGTCGTGCCGCGTCGGTAAAGGAAGATCTTGGAGCCCGCCCCCCATTAAGGTATTCAACGAATTCACGAAGCTCGGCGAGTAACGGCCATTCACCCGTAGCGGCAATGCGCTCGGGTTCCTTAACACCATTCGTAAAATGTAGAACCTCCTCGCTGTAGCCACCTCCGAGTACCGCCATCCCCTTACTGCCAAACACCAGAACTTCCCGCTCTGGTCTTGGGGCTCGCGAAAAACTTTCAACAACTACCCAAGGTCGCGTTCCAAACCGAGCGACTAATCCGAAGACCTCGGTAGCCGAGGCATCAAACTCAACGCCGTTCAAAGCAGGAACGCCACCGATCAGCTCTTCAACAATCGACAAATCATGAGGAAGGAGCGTCCACGGAGCATCACAATCGGTGTGCGGATTCCCCCACTGATTTCTTCGGGTGCGGATTCCGTATATCTCGCCAAGCGTGCCCGATCGGACAAGTTCCACGACAAATATCAGTTCGGGCTTGAGCAATGCAAGCTCCTCGACATCGCTAATCGTGGTGACCATCGGCTTCTCGACAAAGATCGGCTTAGCCAACGACACCAACTCGCGGAGCACATTGGCATGGTTGGTCGCCTCGGTGGTGACCACGTAACCGGCGCAATCAAACTTGTGTAAATAGCTGATCGAACGAACTACTGCATTTGCCGAACCCTTCTCGGCTCTGGCGAAACTTGAGGAAGTGCGTGCAGCTACAAAGACTTCACATCTCAGGGTACGCAGGTCTCCGAGAATATTTGCCCCCCAAGGACCACAGCCGACTAATCCAATCTTCATGTGCCAAAATCCTAGTAGCCGGGTTTCTTCCCGCCCAGCCAGTGGCAAACTGAGCAACGTGGACAAAGTTTTGGGTTCTCTATCTCTGGTTGCAACTCTTCTCGCCGATGTCTTCGTGGGAGAGCTACCTAGCCACTGCGACCATCGTGGATCCTTGACCATTCTGGGTCACGAAGGCTCGACAGAATTTTCCTCCGCGTAGTGGAATCTCAGCATTTCGGAACCGAACGTACTGCGAGGGCTCCATGCTCACAAGACGCACTCAGACTGGCTCATCTCCGTCACCGGGAATCTGAGCGTAGGGCTCTTTGACCTTCGCCCTCAATCATCAACTTTCCGGAAAAGTGAATTGTTAACCCTCGGCCAGCTAGAGGCCGTTCTCATACCAACTGGAGTGGGCCATGGGTTTTTTAGCCTTTTACCAAGTACGCACTTTTATTCAACGTCACGAGCCTGGTCAATCGACGACGAATTTGGTTGTCGGTACGCGGGAGTAGCACTTTCGGTCGTGTTTCACTCGCTGACCGTCGTCGCGTTGAACGAAGACTTCGGTACGTTTTCCTACACCGTTGTGCTTGCCACCGGGGTGCTGTTCGCAAAGCTCCCAATCGTGAGAGATGTGCAATTCCGTTTCCCCAGTTTTGTAAGGACGTCACCGTTTGGGGCGATTCGATTCTGCCAATCGACCGCCGGGCCTGTCAAAGTCGATCTCCAAAATGGGTTGCTCAAGGGGGTGCTGGCTTTGGAATTTCTATACCTTGTAACGATGCCAGGACAACTCGCTTTCTTGGGCCTGGCAGCAGCGAGCGGTCGCCTCGGCGTACCTTTAACTACCAACACCTCACAGAGAACTTGCGCACAACACCACCTTGAGGAGAAAAAGTAAACTTCTACCGCAGCGCTGGATGCCCATCCCAATGGATTGAAGAATGATCTAATCCTCCCGGGGATCCATTCATCTCTAAAATACAACCGATGAAACATTCAAAGGAGCGAGGCTGAGGCGGTTATGAGTAGAGCGGGAACAACACCGCTTGGTTCAACCGAATCTCGCCGGGTTACCTTTTCTCCGGTTTGCACGTCCGAGGTAGCTCGTTTGTTGATCATTCGGAAAACCCCTACTCTTTGGGAGCCATGACTACGACCTATGTACTAGCCCCAAACGTGATCTGGGACACTCTCGACCAGGAAGGTGTTGCTATCAACACGGAAAGTGGCGCATACTACGCCCTTACCTCCCGGGCCTCTTTGATCTTGACCGCCATTAACGCCGGGTTGGAAAATCCAGATCTCTCGGGAACCCAAGGTCTGATTAAGGAAGGCTTGCTGGTCCTCGCTCCAATCGGTGCAACCAATCCGGCAGTAGAGCCTGCGGCACCCGTCGAATTGTTCGACAAATTCACTGATATCGCTGATCTGTTGCTATCCGACCCAATCCACCACGTAGATGAACGCGGATGGCCAGTACTTCTTCCTTAATCAAGACCGAAGACCGACAAGCTGCGCAATATTTTGAGCAAATCTTCGCCTGGTGTTGCCAACAAAACCTCACAAGCCGAGCCAAGGTCCTCATTGCTGGTCATCGGGCTGCAGTTCACTTCAACGATCGACCCGATACTCGGCAGTTGCTCTCGGGCCTGTTTTCTGCACACCCCAGGTCTAGCGACACGATTTGGGACGTTCTTATTGCTGATCGTTCGGGGTCCAATATTCCGGCTTGGCCCTGGGCCGAGTTTTTTGTGTCGTCCAACGGCGGAGCGTTTCAGTTTTCGTTAATCGATCCCAACCGATGCATGCTGATCGACTTCGAGACGCGGAGAGCGATCCTGATTAACGCTGGTGGCGTGCTTGCCCACGAGTTCCACATTCCCTTATTGCGGCTTGCCATTGCCCTCGTGGAGCATCATGGCGGAGCGATACTTCACTCTGGCGTTATTCGTTTGCCATCTAGCGATAGGGCGGACAGGCAGAACGTAGCGGTAGCTTTGGTAGGAAAGGGTGGTTCCGGTAAGTCCACGTTGATCGCTGCGGCGCGTGCCCGCGACCTCGAGTGCCTTGGCGATGATTTTGTAGAACTCGCGCAGAATGGCGAACTACGTCCGCTTTTTCGAACTGGACGTTTAACACGAACAAGCCCCGCTTACCATCGGGGTCTTGACACTCTTGAAACCTATGATTCCGAGACTGACAAGACGGTGCACTACCTGAAAGACGAACTACCAGCCTCGGCGCAGCTGGCTGCCATCGTTGCACCCGATATTGTCCGGTTGCGGTCAGAATTCGTTACCGAGGCAACCGCGAATCTCCTTCACCACGCCGGATCCACGGCCCAACGCTGCGCTCAACCAATGACTCGAATCGAAACTCTTGCCGCTGCGATCCCAAGTTCGGTGGGAGCTTCCTACCACCGGGCCGAGGCAGTACGGCGCCTCACAAGAACACTCGCCGATGTGCCCGGATTCCGCTTGCAGATAACCGAAGATCTTGATGGCGCTCTACAAGAAATTTTGCGGGTTGCAGACCAAGCCATTTGCTTTGGCCAATCGGACGGAAGAAACAGTCTTTAGATCGCCCGCAACGCTTCACGATCTTGCGGCCGTCTCCAGCCGTGAACCCAACGAACGAACCAAGGAACAGCGCGCACGAAAACATGAAGATTTTGATAGTCACCGAAGTATTTGAGCCGATGTTGGGCGGGCAAGAGAAAATCTTGGTAGAACTCTGCAAAGGGCTGCAAAAGAACGGGCACAGTGTGCGAGTTGTGAGTGGGCCGGTTCGGCCCGATGCAAGCATTTCCCCTCTACCTCCAGAGGGCATCCACGTTGACTACTACACCCTGAACACGGCGGGGCAAATAGCCACAAGCAACGCAATCGATGGGCCCGAGCAAACGTTGAACGCAGCACTTCAAGATTTTCAACCTGATGTGATAAGCGCACATATTTCACCTGGGATAGCCTTTCTGCTGAAGTTGACCGAAAAAGCGAATCAGAACATTCCAATCGCCGCATCTCTCCACGCGGGATTTGAAGCACTACCAAACGCAACCGGTGCGCTTGGTTACGGCCTCCAACGAGCTGACGCCATTTCAGCAGTATCCGCTGCAACGCTTCGCTCCGTTATTGGCTTGCTGCCAGACGTCGCATCAAAGGCCCGGGTGATTTACAACGGGCTCTCCCCTTCTTCACAAATTCCGGTTGGAGAAACACCTACAGGCCAAAGCGAGCCGGTAGCGAAGGAAATACCGTATCTCGTGTTTTCCGGTCGCATAGTTCCAGAAAAGGGTCTGGCGACGTTGCTCACATCTATCGCCCTGCTTGTGCCAACCTTCCCGGAAATTCGGTTGAAAATCGTCGGGGATGGGCCATACCAATTTGCTCTTAGGTCTCTTGCCGACACCCTCGGGATCACCAACAATTGTGACTTTGTAGGCTGGAAATCTACCCACGAAACCGAACAGATTGCTTCGGGCGCTATCGCTGCGATCGTTCCATCGATTTGGGCTGAACCGTTTGGATTGGTGGCCTTGGAGGCCACCGCAGCTGGCGTGCCTGTGATTGCTTCACGAGTTGGCGGACTTCCCGAAATCATCCGCCATCGCCACAACGGTTTGCTAGTGATTCCGGGATGTCCCTTTAGCCTTGCGGTCGCCATCGAAACAATCTTGAAGGACCCGGCTATGGCCGCAGAGATGGGCGAACGAGGACGCATCGCAGGCAAGGCTTTCTCACCCGAAAAAATGATCCAGGACTATGAGGATCTGTTCACTGCCGCGGTCACTCGTCGAGCCAGCATGTTGACGGCTAACGCCCAGCCCGTATCAGCAATGGGTTCGGTCTGATGAGTCAAGTGGCTCGTGGGTTAACGCCCGCCGAACCTGCCACTTTTTTTGATTCGATTCACGTAGACCCGGTACAAGAGCTTGGAACCATCGGAGTGGCTATTCCCGCTTACAACGCCGTCAAATTTCTCCGGCGAGCGTTGCACTCGGTATGGGCTCAGCAAAACCCGCCCGCGCAAGTTATCGTTGTTGACGATGGCTCGACCGACGACACCCACAAGGTAGTCGAAGCCTTCACCGCTGAGCTTGCCTTGCACTTTGAGCAGCAGAGTCAGACCGGCCGGGTACTCGGGGTGTCCCCGAGCGAGAGTCTTTATTGCGAGCGCACCAACGCCAGTGCCGCGCCTTCCTCGCCCGAAAACCCGCCATTCGGCCCCATGAGTGTTCGATGCATCCGTACTGCAAATACTGGGGCCGGTGCCGCCCGAAACCTCGCCGTTAAGAACCTGAACACCGAATTCATAGCCTTCCTGGACGCCGACGACGAATGGCACCCACACTGGCTCGCGAACGTCCTAGCCAATGGCTTGGATTCAAGGACCGATTTGCTGTTCGGCACCTTACGCAATCAGGTGCAATCAAACTTAGATCCGCAGAAGTTTCGAATCCCTGCTCAAACAGACGCGCCGCTGACAAGCTCAACAGTTGTTAAACGTTCGGCCCTTGCCCAATTTGGTCCGTTCACAGATGATTCCTACTCATGGATTACTTGGCTCGCCGGTGCAAGACAGCAGGGTCTTACCGAAGATTTTCTTCACATCAACACCAAACCGGTTGAAGCCGGGATCAGGTGGATAACCGGAGAAAACATCACCCTTCGCCACGACTCATCATCGCAATATCTGCAAATGGTTCGCACACTTATCAGTCAACGTTGGGCCACAGCCGATCCAATTTCCCCCGAGAAATACTGAACCATGCGGCCGTCATCCAACTCTAGGAAATCACCAAAGATTCCCGCCACAAATGCGAGCCATTGGCTCCTCGTGCAGGCTGCCTTGCTGGAAGAGCCTGCGGCCGCACTCGTCGCGTACGAGGAGTGGTTAGGCACCAATGACGTCGATACCCTTGACACTGGGTCACATCGGCTGTTGCCGCTACTCGACGCAGCGATCACACGGCATCAATGGCTACATCCCGCAGCACAGCGCATCAAGGGAGTGGCCCGCCATACTTGGGCGGAAAACACGATTCGGATCAGCCGAACACAGCTGGTGCTAAAAGACTTCTCGGCCCACGGAATCGACCACATGATGCTCAAAGGCGGTGCCCTGTTCCAAACCTATGGACACACAGCGCGGCGCAGCGTGTGGGATCTCGATGTCCTTGTGCCCCAGCACCAAAGTACTTTCGCCATTGAACGGCTTCGACAACTTGGACTTACTTCGCCTAGCAAAGCAAGCTTTGGGCCATCCTCTCCTGTTTCGTATCCAGGGATGGGTTTCCTGTCATCAATGCCCAACCGATTCAACGACGATCTAGATCTCCACTGGCGCTGTTTGTACTACTCGTGCGATCGTAGCTACGACGAACGGGTTTGGGATCGATCACAGCCGTACACCCTCGGAGCGGAAGCTACACGGCGACCAAGCGACACCGACCTGCTGCTCCAAGTCATCGCTCATGGCATGGGATGGAATGCGGTTGCACCAATCCGCTGGGCCGCCGATGCTCACGTGCTAATTACTTCCGGCTCGATCAATTGGGATCTGTTGTGCGATGAGGCCGCCCGAAACCGTTTAGAAAGCGAACTTTGTAACGGACTCGCAGCGATCCGCGATTGCCTAGATCTAAAGGTACCCGCTCATGCGTTAGAAAGGCTGGTTGCCAGAAAAAGGCGACCCTACGACCAAGCCAGA
>JAYUVJ010000241.1:0-3267 GCA_043754155.1 Acidimicrobiia bacterium | reverse complement strand
TTTGGCTGACGCCGATCCGGGGATGGAAGTAGCAACATTTGGGTACCCAGGCGGCGGCGGGCTAGCGATCACTCCGGGTGGAGTTCAGCAAATTGCGACATCGAAGGGCCGAGACATTTACGACAAGGGCGCGGCGGTAAGAACGGTGGCGGTATTGGCCTCAAAGCTGGCTAGCGGCGACGCTGGAGGGGCGGTTCTAAATAACTTAGGACAGGTCGTTGGTATGGCCTTTGCGGTGGCCCCCGACCGGCCAAGTACCGCCTACGCAGTGCCAACGGTGATTATCCGTAAGTTCCTTGCCGAGGTTGACAGTGGGAAGAGGGGCACCCTTCCCGGAGCTTGCCTTCAAAGTAAGTAGTTATTGTAAGGAACGACCACGGAGGCCAAAAGTCGCCAAAGTGCGAAGCGGGAATTGCAAACGGCGCCGGTCTGCAAAACAGCAGTACCGACGCCGTTAAGCGTTTCTCTAGGTTGGGAAGACCGGCGAACTCGAGCCGTTCAGCTCATGGTCATTCGATTGCCAGCTTGTTCACTCCATTTCGATGAAGATGCACTCGCCTGGGCACTCTTCTGCGGATTCAATGGTGCCATCGTGGTCTTTCTCGACAACGTTGGCAAGACCTTCAGGTCCCCCTGGATCAGAGAACACTTTGGCGCCCTCTTTCACGTAGGCCAGGCCGTCATCAAGAAGAGTAAACACTGATGGTGCAATCTCTTCGCAGAGACCGTCGCCGGTGCACAAATCTTGATCGATCCAAACTTTCATTCCCATCGAGGGTTCTCTCTTTTCAAACTGATGGGTGGGCCATATCGACCCACTGAGTTACTGGCAACCTTATCGCTATCGGCAGGAGTAAACGCGAACTCAAGGCGCATTCTCGGGAGTTTTCCTCGGTTGTGCGGTCACGTCGGTCACTCCCTGGCGGTAGGTGACGGTAAGGGTTTCTTTTGAGCGTTACCAGTAGTGATGGAAGAAGGAGCAGCGTTGCTTGTAGGGTGCTTTGTAGGCGTAAGTTCGACCGGAGTTTCGGGCTTGTCGTTCGCTCAGATTCCACCACCGCAGGAGGCCGCGATGGCACTATCAGATCGCAAATCTAATGAATACGAGCTTCGACTTGGCTCCTATGAGCGCGAGGTTGCCGAGCTCCAGGAGCAGATAAAAATGCTCGAAGACGAGGTAGTTAGTCTTCGTCGCAAGCTCCAAGATGCACCGAAGCGGGTGCGTACTTTGGAGGAACGGCTGTTGGAGACAAAGGGACAACTCACCCAGGCCGTCAGCCAAAATGAAAAGCTCACTTATACGTTGCGGGAAGCACGCGAACATATTGCTGCGCTTCGAGAAGAAGTTGAGAAGCTCACGCAGCCTCCGTCGGGTTACGGAACCTACCTTGGTCGCAACGATGATGAAACTGTTGATGTATTTGCGAACGGGCGCAAGATGCGAGTTGCCCTGCATCCCGATTTGATTGACGAAGAGCTCATCAAGGGCCAAGAAGTGGTGCTGAATGAATCGTTCAACGTCATTATGGCCCGCTCGTTTGATGGCAATGGTGAAGTAGTTTCGCTCAAGAATCTCCTCGAAGACGGCCGACGCGCCATCGTGACGGGTCGTGCCGATGAGGAGCGGGTGGTTGAGCTGTGCGAAGCGTTGCTAGAAACCAAGCTGCGACCGGGGGATTCGTTGCTGCTCGATACCCGTTCAAATCTGGTGTTGGAGCGGTTGCCCCGGCCCGAGGTTGAAGATCTTGTGCTGGAGGAAGTTCCGGACATTTCCTATGAAGACGTGGGCGGTCTCGACTCACAAATCGAAATGATTAAAGATGCCGTTGAGTTGCCGTTCTTGTACCAAGACCTCTTTCATGAACATGAGCTTCCGGCGCCGAAGGGCATTTTGCTGTACGGCCCTCCGGGCTGCGGTAAAACGCTGATCGCCAAAGCGGTGGCGAATTCGTTGGCCAAGAAGATCAGCCAGGTCACTGGCAAGCCAGCGGCACGTAGCTATTTCATCAATATCAAAGGTCCTGAGCTGCTCAACAAGTACGTAGGTGAAACCGAACGTCAACTACGTTTGGTCTTTCAACGGGCTCGTGAAAAGGCCGAAGAAGGCGTTCCCGTAATCATCTTCTTTGATGAAATGGATTCACTCTTCCGTACCCGCGGGACCGGGATTTCCTCCGACATGGAGTCGACGATCGTGCCGCAGTTGCTTGCGGAAATCGACGGTGTGGAAACGCTCCGCAACGTCATTGTTATTGGTGCGTCAAATCGGGAGGATCTTATCGATCCAGCGATTTTGCGCCCAGGTCGACTCGACGTGAAGATCAAAATTGAACGCCCTGATGAACGGGCTGCACGCCAGATTTTTGGTCGGTACATGACCACCTCGTTACCAATCGATGCTGATGAGGTGGCGGCGGCCGGTGGGGATGCCTCGAAGGCGATTGAGTCGATGATTGATCAGTGTGTGGTGGAGATGTACCGCACAACCGACGAAACCAAATTCCTTGAAGTCACGTACCAAAATGGTGACAAAGAGATTTTGTACTTTAAGGATTTCTCCTCGGGTGCGATGATTGAAAACATTGTTCGACGGGCGAAGAAGCTTTCTATAAAACGCCAAATCGCGGGGCAACCCCGGGGTATCCGGTCATCGGATCTGATTGCTTCCACTCGTCAGGAATTTAAGGAGCAAGAAGACCTGCCGAACACCACCAATCCCGATGACTGGGCCAAAATCTCCGGCAAGAAGGGCGAGCGGATTGTCTACATAAGGACGATCATTACCAAGACTGGTGAAGATGAACCAGTGGGTGGGCGAGCTATCGAGCGAGTGGCGACCGGTCAATATCTTTAACCGTTAACCGAACTGTCCTGGATTCGATAACCGAAATATCCTGATTCTCGCGACCGAACAATTGCTGTGAACCTAGTGTCAAAGGCATGCAGAATTTGCTCGACGTGTTTGGTGTTCGTTCGTGGGTATCGCCTACCGTGACGGGAATCGGTCGTCTTGATGCCCGAACGCCGTTGGTGCCCTTAGCTGATGCTTACGAACCAGGCACGCCGACCGATGGGCGGGGAAGTCCATGGCTTGCCTCGCTAGATGGCACTTGGGACTTTAAGCTCCTGAACCAGCCCGAAGATCTACGCGCAGAGCACGTAGCGCCCTTGGGGAAAGGCAAGTGGGCGCCCATGACTGTGCCCGGAACATGGAACGCCCAGGGCTACGGCGCGCCGCACTACACCAACGTGATCATGCCATTCCGG
>JAYUVJ010000240.1:0-3499 GCA_043754155.1 Acidimicrobiia bacterium | reverse complement strand
AGCTGGGGTGTGGCCGGATTCGCAGCGTGACCACAGGCCGACGGCAGCAGCGCGTGAGGCATCACCGGCGGCGGCAAACACGTCGACATAGGCAATATTGGGCGGGAACGTATACGGCGCCGCCATACCTGCTCGCACCATTTCATGGTTAACGAATAACCCGTCGGTAGCTCTGAAGACGTAGCCAAGTAAGCGCCCATAGCGATCGCGTTCTTCAACGTCACGTTCAACGAGCACTGCTGTGCCAATAGGGATAAGTGCCGCTAACGCCGAGGATGCTTCGCGTCCGAAACACTCAACTGGCGTGTCGGGACGTTTGGTCTCAGGTGTGTCGATGCCGATGAGGCGGATACGTTCGGTGGTTGGCTTTCCACTTCCCGTCGTGAAGGCCACGTCGACAGTGTCCCCATCGACGAGGTGGGTAACTGTGCCATTTGCCTGCAGAGGTCCTCGGCGAATGGGGTCAACAACCACGGCGCCAAATTGAGCATCCACTCCCGAATTCGTTGCCCCTGGTAGCGGTCGAGCGCTGGTTCCCTGTGACGTTGCGGAGGCCGTACCAACTTCAACACCAACTCCATTGGTTCCATTCGCCGTATTCTGTCGGCCCGCTGCTTGTTCCCCGGGCGATGCCCGAATAATGGGACCCTGAGCCTTGACACATCCAGCCAACGCCAACGCGCTCAGCGCGATAAGAATCGTTCTCCAACCCCAACTTGAGGGCAAGTGGATCCGGATCGAGTAGCGGCTCGGTAATTCGGGGCGGGCGTGGGAGCTCGAACCCCCAACCTTCTGATCCGTAATCAGATTCGAGTAGCGGCTCCGCAATTCGGGGCGGGCGTGGAAGGGATGCAACAACACACCCACGAGCATGGCAGCAGGGTGTGACAAAACTAGAGGGCAACTCGCGCCTTCGTGAGCAGAGCAACGTCAGTTGTTTTTCGTATGGGTCATTTGATTCATTTCGTCGTCAAATGACCACTGAGGGTGGCTATTCAGTGTTGAACGTCCGTACACTTTCGTGCACGACATGGAGGAATGGTTTTAATGGCACTTTCTGTACGACCTCAACGCAAAGTAATGGCAACGGCTGCGGCAATGGTGCTTGGCGTCATCTTTCTCGGCGGTTTCGGTACATCGAGCCTGGCTGGAGTTGCCGGAGCTGCCACGCGTACCGCCGCCACGGAAGCTCGACAGGCGAAGAAAACCGGATCCGTAAAAACGATCACGCTGTCGACAGCGACGGTCGAGTCGGGTGTTGCCATCAAGGTCGATAGTGGTGTGTCTGAGGGAGCGGTTCGATCAACGCTGCGACAGATCCGTTTTGACTTCGACACAAACTTTTCCGGCTGGACAATCCACTTTAAAGCCCCACGCACCGGCTACCTCGGTTTGACCCTGGTGAAACAACGAACTGTAGAGATCTATCTACGAGCTGGACGCTCAGCCGACGCCACCGCCCATGATCTTGCGCACGAACTTGGCCATGTCGCCGACGTAACTTTCAATAACAACGAGGATCGCACTGCCTACCTCGATCGTCGTGGGCTTGCTGAAGCTACTCCGTGGTGGACGTGTAATTCCTGTGGTGACCTTCAAGTTGGTGCTGGAGACTATGCAGAAACCTTCGCCGTACTGGTGGGGCCAAAGTTCAAGTTCTATTCCGAAGTTGGCCCCCGCCCGACCGCCGAACAACTTCTCGCAATTACCGAGGCTTTCCCTACGGAACTTGCTGCGGCCGTTCGTGCTGGTTCCGCTCCAACCTCTGGCGCCGAGCCCGTAGCAATAGCCGCTCGCTGACGAGGCTGACTAGTTCCAAACCTCAGTGGTTCGGTACCAGTTTTCTCGATCCGGTAGCAGCGGCCGCATGCTTTCGAGGTACCGATGCGGTGTTCCGAATTAGGCGGCCAGTGCTTCGTTGGCCTGGCGAAGCATCTCACGAGCTGCGGCGATGCCGGAAAGGCCGATGTTGCGGGTTCGCTCATCAATGCCGAAGTCGGCTGGCACCGAGCCCTCGATGAGGGTGAGGTTGATGGGGGAAAGCCCGTTTGCGGTGAGGTTGTTCCGGCGGGTGCGATGGATGGTCCGGCTCGCCGTGGCGACGGTGCTAGCGGACTTCAGTTCGGGGATTAGGCGGAGCTGGTTCTGCGTCATGTATCCAGTATCGGGAGGGGGTATGACAAAAAACGGGCCCCTTCAAAAAACTTCAAAAAAAATCTTCTCGAAAACCCCTTTTGTTCGACGTGCTACCCAAATCCCCAGGTTACAGAGCTGGGGAATGATCAGTGAACTGCAGCCGCCGTCGGCCTAATCTTGGAGCCCTTATGGCACCCCTCGTTCAGCCACGCACCCTTAAGGGATTCCGGGACTATCCACCCGCACTGATGGTGCCTCGCGAGCGCCTCTTGGAGACGGCCCGCACCGTGTTCCGTAGCTACGGTTTCGCGCCGATCGACACCCCCGCCCTCGAATACACCGAAGTGCTGTTGGCCAAGGTCGAAGAAGGCGCCGAAGTTAAGAAGCAAATGTTCCGTTTCGAAGATCAGGGCGGACGAGATGTGGCGTTGCGTTTTGACCTCACAGTTCCGCTCGCTCGATTCGTAAGTCAACATGTGAATGATTTGGGCCTGCCGTTTAAGCGGTATCACATGGCGGCGGTTTGGCGCGGTGAGAGTCCTCAAGTTGGCCGGTACCGCGAGTTCATGCAGTGCGATTTCGACACCATCGGATCGATGTCACCGGCTGCCGATATTGAGATCGCTTTGGTCATTCACGATTTGCTACGTGCACTTGGTATCGAACGGTTCAGTGTGCGGGTGAATGATCGCCGGGTACTGAATGGTTTGCTTGCCGAGTTGGAACTTCCCGTGGAGATGGCCACTCCAGTTCTAAGGGCGCTCGACAAGCTCCCCAAAATCGGCGCCGATGCCGTGATTGCTGAAATGTCTGGCGCAGGGATTCAGGTTGACAAAGCGCGAGCCGTTTTGGATCTGGCGAGCATAAAAGGTTCCAATGCTGAAATCATCAGTGCACTTAAGGAACGATTCGCTAACAATGAAACCGCGATGGTCGGCGTCAACGGGTTGGCGCAGTTGGTTGATGTGGCCAAGGCTTCGAACATTGATGATGCCCACATTGCTATCGACCTATCGATTTGTCGCGGGCTCGATTACTACACCGGCACCGTCTACGAAACTTTCCTTGACGATCTACCTACCATTGGCAGTATCTGCTCCGGTGGTCGTTACGACGATCTCACTGGCCGATATACAAAACAGTCGCTCCCTGGCGTTGGCGCATCACTCGGTCTCGATCGTTTGCTAGCTGCGCTTGAGCAACTCGACATGCTCGGCAGCACCACAACCGCGCCGGTGCTAATTACGCAATTCAGCGCTGGACGCCTAGCTGACTACCACCGCATTGCCCGTATGATCCGCACCGCCGGAATAGGCACAGAGGTCTACCCGGATATGAAGAAGCTCGGCAACCAATTGGCCTA
>JAYUVJ010000239.1:0-3970 GCA_043754155.1 Acidimicrobiia bacterium | reverse complement strand
AGCTGGCTGACGCACCAGTCGGTCAACGTGGCAGCAGGTGGTCACAAGTTTCGTTTTCTCAAGCTGGCCCGGCCCGTTGCCGGATAACTATCGAAGTGTTCACGTACAGTTTGATTAATGCTTACTGCGACTTTGCTGGCGCTGGTGGCTGCGGTGATGCATGCCTGTTGGAACCTGTTGGTGAAGCAGGGTGGTGATGATCGCTTTTTGTTGTTGTGGGGGCAGTTCTCGATTGCCGCCGTGCTGTGTGTTCCAATCGTGGTGGGATTCGGTGGGGTGCCGAGGATTGCCTGGATCTGGATTGTCGTTTCGGGGGTTGCGCACCTTCCCTACTGTTTGTTGCTAGCCAAGGCTTATAACCATGGCGATTTTTCGGTGGTCTATCCGATTGCCCGCGGCGGTGGGGCCATGTTGGCGGCTATCGGCGGCGTGTTGTTTCTCGCGGACCGCATCAGTATCCAAAGCGCGCTTGGTATCGGCGTGGTTGTGCTGGGGTTGGTCTTTCTGGCCGGGCCTTACAATGCGGCCAACAAAGTAAGTGTGCTTGCTGCTCTCGGCGTTGCGTGCACCATTGGCGTGTACAGCGTTTCCGATGCCAAGGGTATCCGGGCTAGTACCACGGTGCTCTACGCACTCGCCACGCACATCGGCACGGCGGTAACTACAACCACCTACGGTCTGGTGACGGGTCGTCGAAACGACATGCGCCGAGTAATCGAAACCCATTGGCGGCGGCTAAGTCTTGCGGCCATCGCTTCTACGGTGACTTACACGCTCGTGCAGCTGGCGTTCAAACGGGCACCCGTTGGTTATGTAACGGCGCTCAGGGAATCTTCGGTAGTACTGGCCTCGTTCATTGGCTGGCGCCGGCTTAAGGAACCCGTCGGCAAACGGCGGGTTGGCGCGACACTTCTCGTAGTGGCGGGCATGGTGATGGTTGTGATCTTTCGTCCGGCCTGAGTATCGATCAGTTACTATTTGCATTTATAAACCGATGGCGGATTTTCGGAGCAGGATGGAAGTGAGAGTCCGGTCGGTGTGGGTTGATCGCCAAACCAGCATGGCTTGGGCTTGAGCAAGGATCACTAAGGGGTCGGTCTCTTCGGTTTGCCAGGTGGGATCGAGAGCGAGATTGAAACAACGCCACGTGCCGTCGCCAAACTGTACGTAAGCGTGCTTAGTATTTCGACGAACACAGAGGTGTTGCTGTTCTAGTGGAGCTTCTGTGTTGAGCTCGCCGGTTGGTGAAGCACCTGAGACACCTGATGCTCCGGCTTCTTGGGTTGATTGGGTTCTCTCCAAGTTTGCTGAACCTGTTGTTTCGGAAGACGCCTGTGCGATCAGCGTGTCTTCTCGCCAATCCCACTCGTACGTTGCTGCTTCTCGCCAGATGGGCGGAGTCAAGCCGATGAGGAATGCACCTAACGAAACGCCATCGCACTGCATCGGGGTGGGAACATCGATACGTTCACAGACGGTTGGCAGGATGTCGACGTTCTCGGTGAAGGCGTTGACCACACGTCCGTGTCCATCGGGCAAACCAGGATCGCGAATCAACGACAACACGTTGTAGCTGGATTCGTAAAACCCGGCCTTGCCCAACAATCCTTGATCGCCGAGCTGTTCGCCGTGATCGGCCGTGACCACGATCAGAGTGTTGTCCCATGCGCCTAGTTCTTGCAAGGTGGCCCACAACCGTCCGAGTTGATCGTCGACTTCGGTAACCATGCCGTAGTACTGCGCGCGGTTTTGTGCGATAGAGGTTTTCCGAGCCGAAGCCGCATATGAACGATTCCCAAGAAGCCCCGCAAACACGGGATGCTGATTGGTGGGGATGGGCTGGGGGAGTGGGCAGTCTGCGGGGTTGTACATGGTGGCGTAGTGACCGGCGGCGCGATAGGGAGGATGCGGGCGCAAGTACGACGCGTGGGCAAACCACGGGCCCTCATCACCCGAAACCTGCGCTGCGCATCGAGCGCGAATCCATGCCTCCACGTGGTTGGTAAGAAACGTGGTGGTGGAATGCTCGGCCGGCCGGTCACCTTCGCTTAGCCAAGCTTGCACGGCGTTGTCAATGGAGTAGCCGAGCCCACGGAGCCAATCGAGCCAAGGGTCCTGATTTTCGACCAGTAATAAGCCTTCTTCAAAACCAGGCAGCACTCCCTCATACGTCGACAGGCGGGGATCGGATCGATCAGCAACGACGCGTGGATCGACACTTTGATCGGTGTACCCAAACAGCGTCGGACGGTACCCAGCGCGCGTAGCAACGAGGGCGACGTTGTCAAAGCGAGCATTAAGCGGCGTGCCGTTGGCGACCACGCGATTGTTCATTTGGTAGGTGCCCGTATACAGAGCAGCCCGTCCCGGTCCGCACGGTGCGGCTTGGGAATAGTGCCGAGCGAAGCGAACACCGCCCGCAGCTAGCGCATCAAGATTGGGCGTCTTTACGAGGGGATGTCCGGCGCAACCGAGAGTATCGGCTCGAAACTGATCGAGGGTGATGAACAACACGTTGGGGCGGATGGTCGCGGTGGAAGCGGAAACAGTCACCGTTCCATCATCGCTCAGGCTGTTCAGCCAGCCAACGATCATGTAGCGCGCCCTCATCGCACCAGTCACGTCTCGCTTCGCCGTCTATCGTGGGCCCATGATCGGTGTTGGACGTCTGGGCGAAATTGTCATTGATTGCCCCGACCCTATGGAATCGGCCGAGTTCTACTCGGCACTTACCGGGTTGCCGATTGGTGATGATGCCGAGGATGATTGGGTCGCGCTCGTCAACGACAACGGACCCGACATCGCGTTTCAGCTCGTTGACTATTACGAGCCGCCGGTTTGGCCCAGTCACACCAGTCCGCAACGAGCCCACCTTGATATCTATGTCGCCGATCTGCGCAGAGCCGAGCGGGAAGTTCTCCGTCTCGGGGCAACCAAATGCGAAGAACAACCGGGGCGTAGCTTCACCGTGTTCCTCGACCCCGCTGGCCACCCGTTTTGTTTGGTAGCGGAACCGTAGACCGTGCCAGATTTTCTGCCCAGCTGGGTTTTGCCTGAACTTCGTATAACGAATCCCGGCTGCGTGGGTCTCTAAGGGACACCAGATCGTTCTAGCGTTACGACCAGGCAAGTAGGATTTGTCCTGCCGTAACTACTGAGGAGAACACCTGTGTCAACGCTCGATCGCCCCGCTGTAATCAATATTGTTCGTGATCGTCTCGCCGACATTTTGGAGATTGAGACCACCAAGATCGCTGAAGGATCGTCCTTTGTTGATGACCTTGATGCTGATTCTTTGGCCCTCATCGAGCTTGTCGAAGCACTTGAAGAGGAAATTGGTCGTCATGCTCCGGGTTTCCATATTGATGATGAGGATCTTGAAGACCTCAAAACGGTTCGCGATGCTGTCGATTACGTGATGGCCAAACTGTAGGAGCCGGTTCCAGATCGGTATGTACTTGCAAGCCGGCTTCGTTCCTTCTGCTTGTTGGTTGTTGTTCCGCTCTGTTTACCGCTGACCGACGATGACCTCGCTGCCGGTTCCCGAGTTTGATGGGTTGCGCTCCCTTGTGGGGTGGACGTTTCGCGACCCCGAGCTGTTGGCGTTGTCGATGGCGCATCGTTCGTGGAGCGCCGAGCGTGAAACGCAATCCAACGAGCGACTGGAATTTCTAGGCGATGCCGTTCTCGGGCTGATCGTCACGAATTTCATTTACAACACTTACCCGGAGTTACCCGAAGGTGACTTGGCCAAGTTACGGGCTTCGGTAGTCAACTCGATCATCTTGGCCGACGTGGCTCGGGAGCTAAACCTCGGCGCAAGCCTGTTGCTTGGCAAAGGTGAAAATTCCACCGGTGGACGAGAAAAGTCGTCGATCTTGGCCGACGCAGTAGAAGCTGTAATTGGGGCGATTTATCTCGATGGGGGTTGGGAACCGGCGGAGCTCTTTGTCATGCGCACGCTCGGTGA
>JAYUVJ010000238.1:0-12073 GCA_043754155.1 Acidimicrobiia bacterium | reverse complement strand
CTGCTGATTCCAGTTCCGCGTCGATTGAAGCGTTGTTAGGTTTTCTTGATGATTCGCCCTCGCCTTTCCATGCGGTTGCCTCGGCCCAAGCACTGCTTGATGCCAGCGGCTTTCACGAGTTGGCCGAACGCGATGCTTGGACTGGTGAGACCATGGCTGGACCGGGCAGAAATGGGCGACGCTACGTCATTAGAGGTGGGGCGATTATCGCTTGGGTGGCCAAAGATGCCGACCCATTGACCCGCGGCGTGACTATCATCGGCGCGCATACTGATTCACCAAACCTTCGTATAAAACCCAATCCAGATGTGACGAGTGCAGGGTGGCGTCAATGGGGAGTCGAGGTCTATGGCGGCGCGCTCAACAACTCCTGGCTCGATCGTGATCTTGGCTTGTCGGGGCGGGTCATCTTGCGAGACGGTACGAGCCGTTTGATAAAGATCGACGAACCCCTGGCCCGTGTCGCCCAATTGGCTATTCATCTCGACCGTGAAGTGAATGAAAAAGGAGTGGTGCTCGACAAGCAACTCCACCTAACCCCGATAGTTGGCCTTGGTGGAAAGTCTTCGTTCCGTGAGTTTCTTGGCGCCCGCGGAAACTGTGACGGCAATGACATTGCCACGTGGGATTTGATGCTCCACGATCTCACCCCAGCGAGACGAATTGGCCTCGACGGGGAATTCATTGCCAGCGGCCGCATCGACAATTTGTTCAGCGCCTGGGCAGCCATAAGCGCGCTAATCGATAGTGCCATTAGCCCAACGATCCCGACCCAAGGAAACATCACGATGGTCGCCTTGTTTGATCACGAAGAGGTTGGCTCAGCCTCCACTGCCGGCGCAGCAGGGCCGCTGCTGGAAACGACGCTGCATCGTCTCTTGGAGTCGCAGAGAATTGTTACTGCCGACGATCGGGCGCGGGTCTTTGCCGCATCAAGCTGTGTATCGGCTGATATGGCACACGCCGTTCACCCGAACTACGCCGATCGACACGAGCCTGACCATCGGCCGCTCCCGAACAGTGGCCCTGTCGTCAAGGTCAATGCCAATCAGCGTTATGCCACTGATGCGAAAACCGGTGCGCAGTTTCAGTCGGCGGCGAAACGTGTTGAAGTGGATTGCCAAACCTTTGTTTCCCGCAACTCTCAACCTTGCGGATCAACCATTGGTCCCATAACCGCCACCCAGCTTGGCATTGCTACCGTCGACGTGGGTTGCGCCATGTTGTCCATGCATTCAGCCCGGGAACTTTGCGGTGCACAAGATGCAGATGTATTTCGCCGAGTTCTGGGATCGTATTTTCAGTCATAGCGTGACGTGGGTACTTTCCAGGCGTCGTGTCTCACAACGATCCACCACGGATGAGCTAATCGAAGGGTCGTGCTACCAACATGGTTGTCTGATGGGTGGCTGATGCAAGCAGACTGATCGTCGTCTGGCTATGGAACCGCTCACGGACGCACCTAACATTCACTACCGTGAGTGGATGCCTCGAACCGATTCCCGTAGTTCCGTTCCCGTAGCAAGCCCACCGAAGCGCAAGCCGGGTAGACCTCGGAACGAATCGTCGCCACAGCCTGTGGACGCGTCTGCCGCAAGTTTTTC
The DNA here is from genome assembly GCA_043754155.1 of Acidimicrobiia bacterium. GTDB lineage: Bacteria > Actinomycetota > Acidimicrobiia > Acidimicrobiales > JANYDT01 > JANMZO01. Next base: position 10,469 of record JAYUVJ010000238.1, on the reverse strand, counting down.
TCAAGCAAGTGTTTCTCAAGCGAGCGTGCCTCCCGTGATTGAGCACCAAGCAGAGGTACCGAAACTTAAACCGGGTCGCCCACGCAAAGAGCTAAGTGCGCCTAGCAAAGCAGCACCGCACCGACGATCGGTCCACCCATTGGTACTCGGTATCGACATGGGCGGATCAGGGATTAAAGGAGCGCCAGTTGATCTCGACCAAGGGGTGCTGGTGGTTGACCGAACCCGCTACAACACACCACAGCCATCGACCCCCGCCGCCTGCACAGAAATAATTGCCAAGTTGGTCGCCGATTTTGATCCAATGACTGCCGCGACAGGTCCCGTCGGCATCACATTTCCCGGTGTGGTGTGGGACGGAACCACCCTCACCGCCGCCAATGTGGATGATGGCTGGATCGGGCTTGATGCCGACGCGATGCTGGAGGAGCGGCTCAAGCGCAAAGTTGCGGTGCTCAATGATGCGCAGGCTGCGGCGTTGGCCGAAGTGCACTACGGAGCCGGACAGGGTGTCGACGGTATGGTCCTCATGCTTACGTTTGGAACCGGAATCGGCTCTGGTTTGGTGTACCGCGGCGTCGCATTACCTGGAGTGGAACTTGGGCATGTGCGAATGCACGGACGTGATGCTGAACAGTTGGCAGCCGCAAGCGTAAAAGACAACAAGAAGCTGAGTTGGAAAGCTTGGAGTGAACGAGTGAATGACTACTTGGCTCGGATCGAAATGATGCTGTGGCCCGAATTGATCATTATTGGCGGTGGTGTATCAGAAGAACCAGAAAAGTTCTTGTCACGCTTGAAAACGCGAACTCCGGTAGTACCGGCGAAATTAGGTAACTCGGCAGGAATTGTGGGCGCGGCAATCGCTGCAAGCCGAAAGATCTAGTAAATTTCTTGAGCCACTGGCCAACTCGCTGCGCTTAGGCGCGAAAAGCGTTTGTCTGCCGACTTCTCTCATTATCCTCTCATCCATCATAAAGAGTCACGAAAATGGGCCCTAACCAAATGGTTAGGGCCCCTTGTAATTTATGACATCCGACCACCACTTTAGGTGGTCAGCTGCGAGGAAGTTCGATTTGTATCTGATTATTACATCTACAACGCAACTTACACTGGAGTTGGAAAAGTCGCGTTTTTAAACGACCGCTGAGCACGAGTTCGTTACGCGCTGAACCGCACAGGAGCACGTCCACGAGCCCCGGTTTTTTCTGCCTGACCACGGTTCTTTATCGCACCTTCTGAAACCAGGCCATTCACCACTTTGGTAACCGTAGCGACCGTGGCGCCAGTTTCCCTAGCGATCTCAGAGATAGTGAAAACGCCCGACCGGCTCGAAATCGCGGCACGAATACCCTCGCTACGCACACCAGGAGCGCGAATTCCTCGAGGCGCCGAGACGTGCTTGGCTTTGCCGCGCCCCGTCTTGCCTAAAAGGCCCGCAGCAGCCAGAACATCATTGGTTACACCCATTTGCTGGAAGGCACTGCTGATTACATTGTTTAGCCTTGCCCATTCAGCAGCATGAATGATGAAATCCCCACGGACAGCTGAGGCGTCGACGTTTTGAGCACGATCGCGATCGGAGATCAACTTCAGCTTCACCAGTGCGTCTTTTTCAGCGTTCACCGCTGCGTTAAGTGCATCTATTTTGGGTTGGTCAACTATCGATGATGGGTCGGCAAGATACGCCAGATAGTTACGTACGGCTGCTTCACTATTTGTAGACATTTGCACATCGTAACAAGAAGTAGTTCATATGTCTACGTAAAGGTATTGTGTTTAAGGTTCAGACAATGTTGCGATTCACCCAGCTATTTTGATCCTTAAATACGAAATCCCACTCGCCGATCAGCGTGGAAGCGGGCGGCCTCGTATGCTGCATAAGTGATGTTTTTATTGGGCGACCAGAGCGGCTCCGCCCTCGATTGCTTGAACCCACAATGAATACCCTCGCTGAGCGAGTACTCGTGATTGTGCCTGCCTTCCAGGAGGAGGCTTCGGTCGCCACTGTCGTTCGCCAACTTCGTGCACTGTCCGCAAGCAACGACATGAAACGCTTCGCGCTTGACATTTTGGTGGTTGACGATGGCTCCAAGGACCAAACCGCCAAACAAGCGCGTGATGCTGGCGCCGTAGTTGCTTCGCTACCAGTAAACCTGGGGGTGGGCGCAGCGTTGCAAACCGGGTTTCGGTACGCAGTTTCTCGCGGCTACACCACGGTAGTGACAATCGATGCTGATGGGCAGCATCCTGTGGCCAGGATCCCGCAGCTATTGAGCGTCGAAGTCGTGGCACTGGTGATTGGCTCAAGGTTTGTGCCCGGATCGGTCGCTCCCGAATGGGTTTCCTCCACCAGATCGGCAGCGATGGGTGTCCTTCGGAGGCGGATGACGCAAAGGACCGGAGTTCGCCTTTACGATCCAACGTCGGGATTCCGGGTCATTCGAGAGCCCCTGCTTACCCGTTTTGCGCTGGACTTTCCCGCTACGTATTTGGGTGACACGTTTGAGGCTCACCTTTCTGCTGCAGCGATTTTGGGTGCGGAACAAATTGTTGAAGTAAGTGTGCCGATGAAAGCGCGCGCCACCGGGGTGCCCTCTTCGGTGGGTTTGCGAAACATTGCTTACTTTGCTCGGGCGCTATTGACGACCGCCCGCCCAGTTTGGCGGCCGCTCGGTGTCTCTCGGCGTGCTTTCGAGGGTGCGGGTAGGTTTTGTGACGGTGCTTCAGTTGAGCTCAACGAGAATTTGCTGAGTGAGTTCGGTCTGACATTTAGGAGCCACGCCCGAGACTCAGACCCAACTACTACGCAAACTCCCCGACGTCCGAAAGGTTCGCGTGCGTAGCATCTTTGTAGTCCCAGCAGCCATTGCTTCAATTGTGCTTATCGTCGCCTCGGTGGTGCTGTATCGACGAAAACTGCTGTCGGTGCGGTACTTCGTCGGATGGGCGACTGTGGGATTTTTCCTCGGCATCGGGGCTTTGATTCTTGCGCTGGTAAATGGCAAAGTACGTTCCGAAGTGCTTACCGCCAGCGTTGTGTCTACAGGTTTGCTTGTTCTTTTGGGTCTGTTGGTTCAGCTTTCCATTTCAGTTTCAGGTCTACAGCGCCAACTCCGCCAAGTCGCTCAAGCCGTCGCGCTCCTGAGTGCCGACCGTCAGGCAGATAACGCTGGCTCAAGCGATTGAGTAGTAGACCCTTCGGTAACTGACGGAGCCCTTCGGTGACTGGGTGAGCAGTAAGGCCAACAATGAGACCCTCCCGAGGAACCATTCGACGAATACCGCAACGGTTTCGGAACGCTCGGGAACGGTCTCGGAAACCTCTGGGAATGGCCAGGAAACAGGGTTGCCCTAAAGGTCTGGCACTATGCAGACGATGATGAGGCAATGACTGCGGCGATTCGACAGGTGCGCCCGGTTCAGCGCCTTGGGCTGGCAGATGCTTTGCCTCAGATGCTGCGATGGAATGCAGCACTCGCGGTGGGGCTGTTGCCTATCGGCGTTTTGGTGACGAGAATTACGTGGGTGCAGCCGTTCATCATGGTCTGCGATCTTGCCGCCTTGCTGGCCGTACTGCTTGGCGTTGCGCAAATGTTTGCCCACACCATGCCTCGATCGCCCTTATTCTTGGCGGGCTTGATCTTCATCGGCGGACAGCTGGTCAGCTATCTCGTACATCCCGATTTGTTGGGGATAGTCAGGATGTTGCGAACCTTTGGTATTTTGGTCATCGCGGAAACACTGGCTTCTCTTGCGCCGGAGCTTCGAGCGAGGTTCGAGAAAGGGATCGTCGGAGTTGGCGTTTTCGAGGTTTGTCTTACGGTTGCCCATCGAATGCTCGGGAGGGCTGTCGCTCCTGGAATTATCGAATTCAGTTCGAATGTGGTGGCTCGGGAAAATCCGGCCATCAGCGTCGGTTCGTTGCAACATCAGTATGTGTTGGCCGGTCTCGGGCTTCTTGTGGGTGCAGTTTCCGTTCTGGGATTGATCCGTTCCACACTGCCTGGCTCGTGGGCGTTCGCAGGTATTGGTACGTGCGCGTATCTTGCCGTGCAAAGCGTGGGAAGGGCGGCCTTTCTTGGTGTGGCTGTGCTCGCTTTCACTCTGCTCGCCTCCGTGGTTGCCAGGCCAACGATCCGCCGGAACCTGTTGCTTGGGTTATTCGCAATTGGTGTGGGCTCCGCAATTGGTTATGGCATTACGCGTAGCGGTTGGGAAACTCGCAGTACCAGTGCGACGATCACCAAGGACTCGGGTCGGCCAGCAATGTATGCGCAGGCGTTCGGGTTATGGAAAAGTTCGCCGATTGTTGGCGTAGGAACCGGCCGGTACAACGTTGCCTTGCTGGGTCACCGTGAACTAATCAAACTCACGAATGAGTTCTTGCCGGTCCACGACGTCCCTCTGCATCTGGCCGCTGAAACCGGAATCATCGGCCTGGGGGCTACTTTGGGTTTCGCACTGCTGCTCTGGAAACGGCTTCGGTTGCTGGGTCTACTGGTGGTTATGCCTGCCGCAGCAATCGTCCCATTCTTAGTCTTCGATGTGTTTCATTGGGCCATTCCTACCGGCACGCTGCAACTTGGCATTTTCGTCGGCATGCTCGCCTACCGGGAATCACACCACGACATCCGCCCTGGAACTCGCTGAATTTCCTAAGCGGTCGTTTAAGAAACCTCTGGAAGGCCCTTTAGGTCGTTTGGCCCATTGCCGATGAGTTGAGCATGGGATCGGTCACCTCTGAGCGCAACACCTCTGTCGTTGGCAACTTGTTCGATGATCTCGTTCGCTCGGCTATCCCGGGATCGAATGTAAGTGTTCGTGGGACTGCACCCGCAATCCCGCAGGTCTCCATTATCTTGTCAGCCAAGAACGAAGAACTTCACCTTCCCAGTGCGCTCGATTCGATTCTGGCCCAAACGTTCAAGAATTGGGAATGTCTGATTTTCGATGACGGATCGACGGACGCCACCCCACGAATCGCCGCCAGCTATGCACAAAGCGATGCCAGGTTCCGGGTTTTCAGTTCGCCGCAATCGATGGGATTGGCGCCGCGTCTCAACCAATTGGCCTTGGAGGCACACGGTTCCTTGATCGCTCGTATGGATGCCGACGATCTCATGCTGCCGGAACGCTTGGCTAGTCAGGTTGCGTTCTTTGAGGGTCTTGATCCAGAGCGAAGGCACCATACGGTGCTGGGCGGATCGGTCGTCCTTATGAGCCCTGAAGGTGACGACCTCGGGAACCGAGCAGCGCCTACTAGGGCCAAACTTTCGATCCGCGAGTTCCCTCCGGTCCTGCATCCCACGGTAATGGCTTCGACCACTTGGTTTCATACGTTCCCCTACGATGAATCAGAGAAGTTTCGCAGGGCCGAGGATTCGGAGCTGTGGGTGCGTTCGCATCGTACAACCACGTTTGCCAACTTGAGCGAAGCGGTTTTGCGGTACCGAACGATCAACACTTTTGAGCCAGCACGGTTTGTCCGATCACAAAAGGCCATGGTACGAATCGGTCTTGCTCATCGTGTTCCGTTGTTGTTGCTGCGCGGTGTTCTAGGCGTTCTGGTGGGCTTGGTTGCGTTGCGGTGCAAGCCCGTATTGCGCGCAGCGATGTCGTTAAGGCGCCGGATGCTCGGAGAGCGTATTACTGCGCTGTTCCGCAAGGGCATGTCGGCTGCGGTGCAGTGGTCCGGGCGATTGGCCGTTATGGTCGCTTCGATCATTACGTTTGATCTTGGATCGTTATTGCATCGTCACTTTCGTGGGGCATTTAATGTGAGTCCGTCGGGATTGTTCTTCTTCTGCGCGCTTATGACGGTGACGGCATTTCTGGTAGGGCTTCCTGAAGGACCGATTTCGAAACGTCAGGCGCTCGCTGCTTCTACGCTGGCCTCGGTTGCCACCACATTCATTGCATTGTTTGTCATGGTGGTGCTTGCGCCGGCACTCCTTCCTCGGTTCTTTCTCCTTATCGCACCACCCATCGAAGTGCCGCTGTTGTTCGTCGCTTGGCTGTACTCACGTCGTGATGATGCTCGCGAGCAGCAACGTTCCCGAGTGTTTGCCATCACTTCAGCTGAAGAAGCAGACAGGTTGCGAGAGCAGATTGGGTTGTATCCAGAGCGTCCAGGATCGTTCGTTGGTTCCATGGCACTCGACTCCTCGTCACTGCGGCTGCCTGGTTCGTTGGCTGAGCAGGTTCGTTCGGTCGACGCAACCATTCTTGTGCTTTCGGTGCGGGCACAAGATGATCCGTTGATCATGGCTGAGGTACGTGAGCTTCATCGCTCTGGCATTCGAGTGCGCACCCTGGTTAGATTTTACGAGCAGTGGCTGGGCAAACTGTCGTTGCAAGAAGTTTCCAACATGGCCCTCATGGTCGATCACTTCGATATCCACCGCATGATTTATGGTCGGGTAAAACGGGCAATGGACATAACCGCCGGATTAATAGGTGCGCTTGCTTTAGTTATGGTTGCACCGTTTGTTTTGGCCGGGAATCTATTGGGCAATCGAGGCCCGTTGTTCTTTGCTCAAGAGCGAGTAGGTCGTGACGGAGCCATCATCCGCCTACGAAAACTTCGCACCATGGTGGTTGCATCTTCAGCTCCGACCGACGTGCTAGGGACTTACAAGGAAACAGAGGGCGAGCTTTGTGGTGAAGCTGTTGATCATGCCTTAGGTCGAGGCGCGTGGACATTACCGCAGGATCCTCGGATCACTCGTTTTGGACGCATCTTGCGAAGGCTTCATGTCGACGAACTTCCACAATGCCTCAATATGCTCAATGGAGATCTCTCATTGGTTGGCCCTCGCCCTGAACAACCGCACTATGTTGCTCAGCTACAAGCAGCCTTTCCGTTCTACGAACTACGCCACGGGGTCCGTCCGGGGTTGACCGGTTGGGCTCAGGTCAAGTGGCCGTATGGTTCGTCGGTCGCAGACGCGGAACAAAAATTGCAGTACGACCTGTTCTACGTGGTCCACCAAGGTCTTGGCATGGATCTTAAAACCATCGGCCGGACCGTGCGCTCCATCGTTCTCCGCGGCGGAAGGTAAGCACACATGACTTTACCTCCAGTGGCATGCAGGCGGACAGTCGCGGTTATCGGGCCAAAGTTCGGTACGGCTTCGCAAGCCATAGACATAGCAATTCGCAACCACCATGGCGACGACAACGTTGAATCGCTTTGGTACGAAGAAGCTGAGTTTGAACGCCCTCTCGGAAGACTCGTCGGCAGGGTCGTTCGTCTTATTACCCAAGCGCTGCCGTTGCCTCAGAAGGTTCGTTCGGCCTCAGAATGGTTTGTAGGAACGATGAGATTTCGTCGTGTTGATTCCGTCAGCGGCCAACTGGTTTTTGCAAGATCGATTGCTCCTATCCATCATCTTGTTCTTGTGAAACCGATGTTCTTACGTCGTCGTGATCTTGATGAACTTCGTCTACTCTCGGGAGCCACAACAGTATCCATTGTCCTGTGGGATGCACTTTGGCGGACCCCTTCTATTCGATACCTAATGTCGGGCGTTCGGGTGTTCTCAACCGAGCCGACTGACTGTCAAACGTTCGGTTTCACCATGCTTCCTGTTCCCACTCTCGCAGCGCGCGAGTTGGTCTTGAACGACGGTCCCTCTGAGCCTTTCGTTGGCCAGGGCGAGGGCGAGCCAGGCCTTAAGCCATCAAATTCTGAGCAGCCCATACGCCTATTTTTTTGTGGTTCGTGGAGTATCGACCGCTGGCTTGCAGCCCGTAGGTTGGTCGCTGCCGTTCGATCGCTAGAAAGCGGCTTTGCGAACCAGGCATCAGGCGAATCGGCTGGCCGGCATTTTATTTGCGATCTTCATCTGGTGACGACCAACCCTTTGGTCGCCTGTCTTACAAAATCGTCGTCAGCGAGTTCTCAGTCGCTGAGCAATGCGGCCTACGACAAGCGTGTAAAGCAATGCGACGTTTTGCTCGATTTTGGCCGGAAAGGTCAGTCTTCGCCTTCAGAACGTCTCGGCATGGCGGCAAGAAATGGAAAGTTGTTGCTAACCACCAATTCCCAACTCCCTTCTGCAGGACTACCCATTGTTTCCATCAAGGAAAAAGGTTGGATTGAGAGTTTGATGAGCTGCGAGCGGGCTATTCGCGAAGGCCGAGCCATTCGAGATTTGTGGGAAGAAAATGCTTCTGCTGCCGCGAGTGTTAACACGGTTGAAGATTGGGCACGTGTTGTCTTCAGGTCGACCAGCCTAAAGACCTCGAAGCCTCCCACCACGGTTGGACAAGAAGTTTCTGAACCGCCCTTCAGTTTTACCCAGCAGGTGTCGAAGATATCTGAACGAATTCCCGTTTGAGCTAAGAGATCCCATGCACGCTGACACCGCCACTACGCAAAGCTTTCTGCCTGCCATTGGGGACCGGCTTCTTGCCTTCGACCTCGTACAGCTTTCACAAACCTTCAAGACGGCCAGTCCTTTTCCCCATATCGTCCTCGATGTAAACCTTGACCCTGCGTTGTTGCTCGAATTCCCAAACGCTAGTTGGCCACAATGGGACCGATACGGCGATGGCCATCAGAAGGGAAAGCGCATTTGCAGCAAGCTCAGTCACATCCCCGCTGCCCTTCGGTTCATGATCGAAGAATTGCACACGTCTGAAGTTCTCGCTTGGCTGGAAGCCTTGAGCGGCATTAGCGCCTTGATTCCGGATCCGCATCTTGAGGGGGGTGGTCTTCACGCCAGCGAAGCTGGGGGAATACTCCGCACACATACTGATTTTCACAACTATCGACGTCTTGATGTTTCACGTCGGCTCAATCTATTGGTGTATCTCAATGATTCTTGGTCTTCGGCCGATGGAGGTGCACTTCAGCTTCATCGAAAGGGGTCTAAGGAGCCTGAGGTGGAAGTGGTTCCAACCTTTGGAAGAATCGTCATCTTCGAAACCAGCGATCGTTCACCTCATGGGTTCATGAATCCTGTGGCAGAAGGCAAGACCCGTCAATCGGTCGCGCTCTACTATTACACTGCTAGGCGCACAGAAGGTTTTGACGGCGACGCCAACACCTATTGGTTGGGTGCCGACAATCAAGGGCACAGACTTCGCACAGGGTTAGCAAATGGGTTTCAAACGATCAGCCGAGCCGCCGCAGTGGCCTCCCATATGGCCGACACAAATCGCGGAGTAAGGGATCTCGTTGATCGACGCCGGAATTTGAGGAAACCATGACGATTCAGTCCTCGCTCATAAGCCCGACGTTTGTGGTCGCATCCGTCGAAGCCGCCGCGATGGTCGATGCCGTCAATGCAGTGGTTTTCACGAAGGCCAACGCCATAGCGGAAGTGACCGGTCCAACCAATCCGTTGCTGTCCATTTGCATCGCAACGATGAAACGCCAAAGTGAAGTCACTCGCCAAGTGGAAAAGCTATTGGCCCTCTCCGAAGACCTCTCGGTAGAAATAGTGGTGGCAGACGCATCGCCAACGCCGGATCAACTGGCCGTTTCTCATCCAAGGTTGACCGTGCTGCACCTAGCGAAACCTGGTGGTATCGACACCGATTATGACCACGCGATCCTGATGGCCAAAGGTGAGTACTGCTGGCTTCTCACTGATGACGATCAAGTCGATGATGACGTCCTAGTTCGGCTACTCCCTCTCCTCGATCGGGCCGATAGCAAGCCAAGTTTGGTGCTCATTGACGCCCGTGTGTTTGACCCTTCTGGTTCGCTGCTTCAGGAATCAAAACTTGGCCCCAAGTTTCCACTCCAGCTTCGATCAAAGGCACTCCCAGCCGAGTTTGGTGGTGCCGCAGAATTGCTGACGTATATCGGGGCTGTGGTTATTTCAAGATCTGAATGGATACGGCGGCGCAGTGAAAAGTACGTGGGCACAGAATTTCGCCATGTCGGCTTGATCCTCGAAGCTCCGCTGCCTGGTCTCGTATTGGTTCTCTCCCCGCCAGCAATCACTATTCAATACGGTGTTGCCCATTGGGAGCCTAGGGCCGTGAAGGTCTGGACTTCACAGTGGCCAGCGGTAATCCGCGATTCGGTCAAAACGCCAAGTGATTGGGCATCGTTCTATTCTGCATCGCTCCCCCGCCAACTTTTTGCGCTGCTCGGATTCCGGGCCAGAAACCTACTTCCTCGATCCGGGGTCAACACGGTCTACCCACAAGAGACGTCACGGTTAAAACGATTTGCTTTCGAGTTAGTTGCTTGGTGTCCACCAACAGTCGCTGCATTTGTGGTGCTTGGTGCTGCAAAGATTTTCCATACCGATGATCGACACCTTCGTTTCGACATTCGACGAGCTCACACACGCTCTTGAGTTCCTAAGTGCAACGACCGTTAGCTAAGCCAACTCCAAATCGCACCACACGAAGAGACCGAATTTCACATGCCACCAACTAGCCGACACCTTTTGATGTATCCACTTCCACCCGCCGGAGCAACTGGTGGCGCCGATCCTTTTCTA
>JAYUVJ010000237.1:0-4391 GCA_043754155.1 Acidimicrobiia bacterium | reverse complement strand
GGAGCTTGGCTCAAAGGTTGGCGAAACCGTTGGCTACAAAGTTCGTTTTACCGATGAAGTAAGTGAACGTACTTCTATCAAGCTGATGACCGACGGTATTTTGCTGGCCGAAGTCCAGCGCGATCCCCTGCTACTTCGGTACGACACGATCATTGTTGACGAGGCCCACGAGCGAAGCCTCAACATCGACTTTCTCCTTGGGTATCTCCACACCCTGCTCCCCCGGCGGCCTGATCTCAAACTAATCATCACCTCGGCCACGATTGACACTGCACGTATCGCCGCGCACTTTGGAAATGCGCCGATCATCGAAGTGTCGGGCCGGATGTTCCCCGTGGAGCTTCGCTACCGTCCCCTCGATGGTTCCGGTGACATTAACGCTTGGTTAGTTTCCAACGACGAAGCCTTAACCGGCAATCGCGGCGCCCATATTGATGACGACGAAGACGACGATCTCGATTCGCTCGATTCGCTCGATTCGCTGGATTCCCTGGACTCGCTGGACTCGCTGGATTCCCTGAATTCGCTGGACTCGCTGGATTCCCAAGACGACGATGGCTCCGAAGCCTCCAACGACGCTGATTCCCAAACCTTTCCCGCAAACGGCTACGCCGCTGAAACCCGTCCGAACACAAACCAATACAGCCGTCCAATGCCAGGGCGAAGCTCACGTGCCTACAACAATCGGTCCACCAAAAATGATGGTGCAGCCTTGGGCAAACGCGGGCCAAAACCGGGGTCATCTTCTGAGGGCCGCGATCAAAACCAGGCCATCGTTGAAGCCGTACGCGAGCTTATGTTGGTGGGAGCCGGCGACATTTTGGTGTTTCTCTCCGGAGAGCGCGAGATCCGCGATGCGGCTGAAACGCTGAGTGGCGCGAAGATCACAAATTTAGAAATCGTGCCCCTCTATGCGCGCTTATCATCCGCTGAGCAGCATCGGGTGTTTTCGCAACATGCGGGCCGTCGAGTGGTGCTGGCTACCAACGTGGCCGAAACATCGCTTACCGTCCCTGGTGTTCGCTACGTAGTAGATGCGGGAACAGCGCGTATCAGCCGATACTCCAAACGCACCAAGGTGCAACGGTTGCCAATCGAGCGGATCTCCCAAGCTTCGGCCAATCAGCGCGCTGGGCGGTGTGGACGTGTAGGGCCTGGAGTTTGTATTCGCCTTTACGGCCAAACCGATTTCGCGGGTCGTGATGCTTTTACCGAGCCAGAGATTCAGCGCACCAATCTGGCGTCGGTCATTCTGCAAATGGCTTCAATGGGGTTAGGTGACATTGCCAGTTTTCCGTTTGTGGATCCACCCGATCTGCGATCGATTCGCGATGGTGTGGCGCTGCTCGAAGAACTTCGCGCTGTGGACCCTGCTGCTGAAGGAACCGACACATGGCTTACCCCGATCGGCAGACAGCTAAGCGCGCTTCCGGTTGATCCAAGGCTTGGGCGAATGCTGATCGAGGCTGCTGAGCTTGGAGCCGTTAACGAGATGACCATCATCGCTGCGGCCCTGTCCATTGTTGATCCCCGCGAACGTCCGCAAGACAAAACCGAACAAGCCCGTGCTGCACATGCTGAGTTCGCCCATGCCGAATCAGATTTTGGTGGCTGGCTGAAACTTTGGGATTTCCTGCGAGAAGAAAAGTCCACTAGAAGCTCCAACCGGTTTCGCAAGCTGTGCAAAGAGAACTTTCTCAACTGGTTGCGGGTACGCGAATGGCAAGATATCCGAGCCCAATTGCTGCAGGCAACCACCGAGCTTGGTTGGCAACGCAACAACACCGAAGCAACGCTAGAGATCGTGCACCGTTGCGTGATTCCGGGCCTACTTTCCCAAATCGGGCACCGAGATGTGAAGGGCGCCGTAGTCCCCGCACAGGCTAACGCTGGCCGGCCCGTGCTGGGTGCGGGAAAACGCGCGGGCCCAACGGAATATCGAGGCACCCGCAACAATCGGTTTGTTATCGCACCCGGATCGGTGTTGAGCAAGAAGAACCCAGAGTGGGTCATGGCCGCCGAGCTCACCGAAACCAACCGTTTGTATGCGCGCTGTGTGGGCCCCATCTCGCCCACCCATATTGAACGAGCCGCGGCACATTTAGTCACCCGTAGCCACACCACCCCAAAGTGGGATGAGGAGCGCGGTTCGGCCACCATTACGGAGCGAGTAACCCTCTACGGGCTCACCATTGTTGGCGGGCGCAGTGTGCAACTCTCCCGTATCGATCCAGCCGCGGCCCGCGAGTTGTTTATTCGCCATGCCCTGATCGATGGTGATTGGCCCAGCCTGCGAGGACCTGCGTCAAATGCCGCCGGGCCGACTTCCTCACCCGAACGGACGGTGCTCTTAACCGACCGGCAAGCCGGATCGGGAGCACCTCATGCCTTCGTTGAGCACAATTTGGCGATTCGGGCCCAGGTGGATGCCATGGGTGCTCGGTTGCGAAGAAACCTGGTGGTGGAAGATGCGGCCCAATGGTCGTTCTTCGATGCGCGCTTACCAACTGAGGTAGTGAGTGTTTCGCACTTCGACAAATGGTGGCGTCAAGAAGCCCGTCAAAACCCAACGTTGTTCAACATGACCCTCGATGATTTGTTGGCCAATCCCGACAACGAACCCATAGTTGACCCGTCACAACTTCTGGGTGCGGCCGCTCGGGATAAAGCCAACGCCGATGCAAAGGCCGATTCAAAGGCAGATTCAAAGGCAGATTCGTTGCAGCATCCCGAACTGGCAGGCTTTGTTGCTTCCGGACACGCCATCAACAACCCAGCCCTCTCTTCGTTCGCCGCACAACTGGCCCGCTTCCCCGATTCGTGGCAACAGGGCAGCTTGGAGTTTCCGCTCACCTACGTGCATTCGCCAGCTTCGAGCAACGACGGAATTACCATTGACATTCCCGTCGCCGCCCTTAGCGTGCTCGATACCGCGGCGCTTTCCTGGAGCGTTCCCGGGCACCGCGTGGAGCTGCTCGAAGAGTTGATTCGTTCGCTCCCCAAAAACCTTCGCCGGCAATTTGTTCCCGTAGTAGACACCGCCACCGAAATCCGTCGTCAGCTTGAGGCCAACGGTGAATGGCCGTCCGATGCCGCAACCGGTGCAACCCCGGCCAGCTCAAGGACCACAGAATCCACCGCCAGCGGACCTCCAAGCCCAACAAACCCAGGGTCAACGACTGCAACGCCAACGAGTACGACTCCTGCGGTGACGCGGACAGCCGCGCCGAGCGCTCTTAGAACAACGGTGGCCACCACTGCTAGAGTTGATGTGTTGACCCTCCTGGCCCGCGAGCTCGATCGCCGATCCGACATCCGCATAACCTCCGCGGATTTTCGCCCCGACGAACTGCCGAGCTATTTGCGACTTACCTACCGAGTACTCGATCACGAAGGCAATGAACTGGCCTCCAGTAAGTCGCTCGATGATCTGCGCGCAGAGCTTCGCCAATCCCAAGCAGAGGCGATGGCTGCCGCACCGCTTCCGGCCAGCGTCCCCGTCGGCACCTATACGGCATGGGAGTTTGAGGCGATCCCGAGAGTTATTGCCCTCCCCGCGCTGACCGGCTCGTTGAACACCTATCCGGCGTTGCACGATCTTGGTGACCGCGTTGAAGTTCGCCGGTGCGCCACCCGACACGAACAGTATGAGCAACATCGCCTCGGCTTGCGTCGGCTACTGCGCTTGGCCTTCGCCAAAGCACCACGTGATTTGGAACGAGTGCTTTCCAATCGCACCCGTCTGTCGCTGAGCACCAGCCCCTGGTGTTCGCTGGATGCTTGGTCGGATGATTGTGTGAATGCTGGGGTCGATGAATGCCTTCGACGTTTCGCCAAAGAAAATCCCACGGCCACACCGGGGGGACTCGTATGGGAACGTAGTGCTTTTGTGGATTTGCGATTGTTCACCAACAAGGCGCTCTATCCGATATTGAACGAACTGGCCACGTCGACCGTTATGTTGGCGGGGTCTGCGGCCGCGGTGAGCCAAGCACTCCCCCGTCTCAAGCTTATGCCCGACGTCGCCCTAGATATACGTGCACATATTGATCGCTTGGCCTATCCGGGATGTCTTGGGGCAGTCGGCGTGAAACGAGTTGATGATCTGGTTCGTTACGCCGTGGGAATCGAACGTCGGCTAGATCGCGTGGTGGACAAGCTGGCTCAAGATCGCTCCATGATGGCCCGCTGCCAAGCTCTCGAAGCCGAATACGATGCCACCCTCGCTCGCACCGGCCCCACCGAAGAACTTGATGAAGCCATTTGGATGCTCGAAGAATTCCGCATTTCCTCTTTCGCCCAATCCGTAGGCGTCAAAGGCTCCGTCAGCGAAAAACGTATCCGCTCCGTCCTAGGCCGTTCCTCCTAACAACATTCGCTTAGTCCCACAG
>JAYUVJ010000236.1:0-11333 GCA_043754155.1 Acidimicrobiia bacterium | reverse complement strand
GAATGTTCAGTGTCTTCACGTCGATCGCCAGGGCCAACGGGCAACGACAGACGGGCCCACTACAGGATCACTGGCAGGCAATGGCAGTTGACACCGAGCGGGAATCATCACCCACCAGTACAGCAGGCCTGATCAATCAAGCACAACCATGCCCTGTTCAAGGCATATTCGACAGAAGGCGGGCACGCTCAAAGAGTTTGGAAACATGTCAGATGCATAACTGAACAACAGAATTCATCTTCGAAACCCGTTCTCTGATTGCTGATAGCCGTTGGGCTGGCTATCGTTCTCCATCAATACGGCGATGCTGCGAACACCACTCGACTTCCCAGTCGTTTGCATCAAAGCCACAACACCACCCAAACCTCGGAGGAAACCTTGAAAAAGACCGCTTTGGCCGTTACCGGCCTCTTGGCTGCTGGAGCACTACTGGTGCCCATCAGCGCCGCACACGCGCAGGACAAGAAGAAGGTCGGCCTGTTGTTCGACATCACCGGCCGTGGCGACAAGTCGTTCAACGATTCCGCAGCCGCCGGTCTGGATAGGGCCACCAAAGAACTTGGTATCGCTCCAACCGAATCCGCTCCAACCGGCGACGCTGATCGCCCCGAGCGCGTTAAGGCCCTCACCGATGCCAAGAACGGCCTCATCATCTGCGTGGGCTTCCTTTGGAACAAGGATTGCACCGCATCAGCGAAGGCAAACCCAACGACCAGCTACGCCATCATCGACGACGTTATGGACGTTCCTAACGCTGCAGGGCTAGTATTCGCTGCTGAGCAAGGTTCGTACCTAGTTGGAGTCGCTGCAGCGCAGGCTTCAAAGTCAAACAAGATTGGCTTCG
Organism: Acidimicrobiia bacterium; assembly: GCA_043754155.1. Classification (GTDB taxonomy): domain Bacteria; phylum Actinomycetota; class Acidimicrobiia; order Acidimicrobiales; family JANYDT01; genus JANMZO01. The sequence continues at coordinate 10,489 of JAYUVJ010000236.1, read as the reverse complement.
TTGGCGGCGTATCGATCGATTTGATCAAAGCATTCGAAGCTGGCTACACCGCTGGTGTGAAGTCCGTTAAGCCGAAGGCCAAAGTAATTATCAAGTACGTGTCTGATCCACCAGACTTCGGTGGCTTCAATGACGCTGCCAAGGCTCAAGCCATCACCGCTGCCATGCTCGGCCAGGGTGTCGACGTTATTTATGCCGCCGCCGGTACCTCAGGTCTGGGAGTCTTCAGCGGTCTCAAGGCCTCAGGCAAGAAGCCTGGCAAGGTTTGGGGCATTGGCGTAGACGCCGATCAGTACAACACCGTTTCGGTTGAAGGCGGACGTGACTACATCCTCACCTCGATGCTAAAGCGTGTAGACGTCGCCACCTTCGAAGCCATCAAGGCATTCAATGCCGGTTCCCCACTCACCGGCTTGAAGAACTTCGACGTCAAGCAGGGTGGCGTTGGTTACTCAACTACCAACAAGAAGGCCATTGCGCCTTACGTAAAGAAGATCGAAGCCGCTAAGGCCGCCATCATTTCCGGCAAGGTAGTAGTTCCAACCAAGCCATAACTCTGTTGCGGTGATAGTGCACCGCGTTAACAACATCTTGAACGGGCCGGGTCTACCAAGATCCGGCCTGTTTTGCTTTGGATTGTTGATTCACAAGTCGGTTTAGTTCACGGATCGTTACCGCGCCGGTTGGGTTCCTACGACAGTTCGTGTGCTAGCAAGGCAGGTGTGTCGTCAACCACACTGACCCCCGCCGTATCGCTCATACTGGAGTCCTATTTATGAGCGACACAAACCCTTCTCAGCCGCTCGCCATTGAGCTGCGTGACATTGTCAAACGCTTCCCAGGGGTGGTGGCCAACAACGGCGTGAACCTCTCCGTTAAGCACGGCACCATTCATGCCATCGTCGGCGAAAACGGTGCGGGTAAATCGACGCTGATGAAGACCCTCTACGGCGCGCATCTCCCTGATGAAGGCACCGTAAAAGTCAACGGCGTATTGCAACACTTCAAATCGCCCCGTGATGCCATCGCCGTGGGGATTGGCATGGTGTTTCAGCACTTCATGTTGGCTGAGAACTTCACCGTTTGGGAGAACATCGTGCTGGGCGACGAGCCTGGTTCCAAGTTCCGCCTGGCCCGCAGCGATGCCCGCCAACGTATTCGTGATCTCGCCACCCAATACGGACTCGACGTTGATCCTGACTCTTTAGTGGGCGATTTGGGTGTCGGTGAGCGTCAACGAGTGGAGATCCTGAAAGTTCTCTATCGGGGCGCCAAGATCATCATCCTCGACGAACCAACCGCGGTGCTCGTTCCCCAAGAAGTGCAGGAGCTGTTCCATTCGCTGCGCGAGCTCGTAGCGGGTGGTGCAACAGTGATGTTTATCTCCCACAAACTTGACGAAGTGCTCTCAGTTGCCGACTCCATCACCGTCATTCGTGCCGGGAAAACCGTAGCTGAAGTACCCGATCCTTCTGTGGTGACAGCTGGGGATTTGGCCGAGATGATGGTGGGTTCCGAGCTGCCAAAACCTGACACTACAGCCTCGACGGTCACCGATTCGGTCGTCCTGAGTGTTGAGGGGCTGACGGTGTTGAAGGACTCGCGTGCGGTGATCGACAACGTTTCTATCCGGGTCCGCCGAGGTGAAGTGGTGGGTATCGCTGGCGTTGAAGGAAACGGTCAAACCGAGTTGCTCGAAGCGGTGATGGGTTTAGTTTCGCCGTCGGCCGGTGTCATCACCTTCGATGGAAAGGACATCACTTTTACTTCCACCAGGTTGCGACGTGAAGCAGGCATTGGCTACATCCCCGAAGATCGGCAGCACGACGGGCTCCTGCTTTCAGCGCCGTTGTGGGAAAACGTGGTGCTCGGCCATCAAACCCAAGAACCGGTTTCTGCCGGCAACTGGATCTCTAAAACCGGTGCATTGGAGCGAACCAACGAAATCATCAAACGCTTCGACGTACGTACCCCGGGCCCTGATGTTGCAGCGTTCGCGCTGTCGGGCGGCAACCAACAAAAACTGATTGTTGGCCGCGAAATGATGGCCGAACCCAAAGTACTAATTGCCGCTCACCCAACCCGCGGTATCGACGTTGGAGCCCAAGCCTCGGTATGGGACATCTTGCGTGATGCCCGAGCCGAAGGTCTTGGCGTGTTACTCGTTTCGGCCGACCTTGAAGAATTGATCGGTCTCAGCGACACCCTCCTAGTAATGCTACGTGGACGTATCGTTGCCAAGCTCGACCCCATGCACGTAACCACGGCCGACCTTGGTGCCTACATGACTGGCGCTCGTGTCGCCGAAGGAGTAGCAGCATGAAACGTGTTGTGAGTTCGCTAAAACAACAGCTTGGTCCAACCATGTTTGCATTCGCTATCGCTTTAGCCATCGCCTCGTTGGCCTTGATCATCAGCGGTCATAATCCTCTGCGCGCTTACGGTGCAATGTGGGACAACCTCAACGGCACTTCCGGCATCGTTACGGTCATCAACGAAATGGCACCGTTATATGTGGCTGCATGCGCTCTGGCCCTCGGTTTCAAAATGAATCTGTTCAACATCGGTGCCAACGGCCAATTCATTTTCGGCGCGCTCATGGGTGCTGCGGCCGGTGCTGAAGTTTCACTTCCCGGGCCACTTCACGTGTTGTTCGTCTTCGTTGTTGCTGCAATTTCTGGTGCGTTCCTCGCTGGAATTGCTGGCGTGTTGAAGGTAACCCGCGGCGTCAACGAAGTAGTAAGCACGATTATGTTAAACGGTATCGCCGGTGGTGTTGGTGGTTACTTACTCCGTGTGTACTTTCGCGAACCTGGTGATCAAGCGGCCCATACCAAGACGCTGGCAAACTCTGCACACTTACCAAATCTGGATCGAGTGTTGTCGGCTGTCGGGTTTCATATCCCCAAGAACACGCCTTTATTTAGTTTTCCCATGTTCGCCTTGTTGGTGGGCGTTGCCTTTTACGTGTTGATTTATCGCAGTCGTTTTGGGTTTGATCTGCGCGCTTCAGGTATCAATCCCAGTGCCGCACGTTCCTCCGGTGTGTCGCCAAAGCGCATGATCATCATCACCATGTTGATGTCGGGCGGGCTTGCAGGTCTCTCCGGAATGAGTACCTTGCTACAAAAGCAATACGAGTACGGCGACCGCTTCCCTACGCAGCTTGGATTCACCGCTATTGGTATCGCTTTACTCGGACAGAATCACCCCGTCGGCATTGCCTTTGCCGCGGCGGTTTGGGCTGGGATCGAACAGGGTGCACGCGGATTGCCCATCGTGAAAGTCCCCTCCGAGATCGGGACGATTTTGCAGGGCTCGTTGTTGTTTGTGGCCGTAATTGTTTATGCCGTAACGCTGCGCTCATCTCAAGCTAAGGCCATCGAGTCTGCCTCTAAGCGGATGGCGGCCGGGGCTGGGGATTCTTCATCTGGATCGTCGGGGCTTTCTGGAGGTTCTGGGGCTTCACTACTGGCGGGAGTAACGCCATGAGTTCGACTGCTCTGTCCTTTGACACGGTAGCTACTGAATCGGTTGCAACACCTTCAGCTCTGGCTCGGCTCAAGCGATTCCAAACGCCGATCATTGTGTTGGGCGCGTTGCTGCTTTTAGCCATTACCCGAACCTTTACAGCAGAAGCTTCTGGGCTGACCGAACCGTTGATCTTCAGCACCGCCCTACTGCTCGCCGCACCAATTGCCATAACAGGATTGGGTGGCATCATCTCGGAACGCGCTGGCATCGTGAATATCGGCCTTCAAGGCATGATGGTCATGGGTACGTGTTTCGCCGGGCTCCTCGGCTGGCATTACGGGCCGTGGATGGGGCTGGTCGGCGGAGTTATCGGCGGTGCGCTTGCCGGTGCTCTACACGCCATGGCCACCATTACCTTCGGTGTGAACCACACTGTTTCGGGTGTGGCCATCAACCTACTTACCCCCGGTATTTGTCGGTATATGGCCTCGGTGCTCTTCGCCGGCAAGGGTGACGACGGTTCGGTCACCAACTCGCCCACCATGATTGCCCTCACCAAATACACGCTTCCGGTACTTTCGGGTGGCCACATCGGCTCCTGGCAGTCGCCTGATGTTCTGGGCCGTATCGCCGAAAGAAAGTGGTTCTTGATTTCCGACGTGGCTGGGCTGTTCGGTGGTTTCACCAAAGAGATCTCCGCCGCGACCCTAGTAGTACTTATCATTTTTCCCATCGCTGCCTACCTATTGTGGCGCACGCCGTGGGGATTACGTTTGCGCTCGTGCGGCGAGAAGCCTGCTGCTGCTGAATCATTGGGCATCAACGTGATCCGCACCCAATGGTCAGCGGTCTTGTTATCTGGCTCACTGGCTGGACTCGGTGGAGCCTGCCTGGCGGTCGACGTGGGCCGCTACATTCAAGGCCAGGTAGACCTTCGCGGATTCTTAGCCTTGGCCTGTGTAGTGTTCGGCAACTGGAAGCTCGGTGGAGTTTTGGCTGGATCACTGGTATTCGAATATCCCGACGCTGTTCGATTAGTGACCTTCGGTAAAGAACCGCGCTCATTGGTATTCGTAGGTGCACTTGCTTTTGCCGTGTTGGCCGTTTGGTCGTATTCGCGAAAGAACATCCGTGAAGGGCTCGTCGTCACCGGATTGACTGCTGCGGCGTTGGCGTGGTTCACGTTCTCAAAAAACATTGATGCCAAACTCACGGCAACGTTCCCGTATTTGATCACGTTGCTAGTACTGGTGTTCTCCTCACAACGTCAACGCCCACCGGCATCTGCGGGCATCACATTCCGGAAAGGCTCAAGCTGATGGGTTTTGAGGCCTCGGAAACAGCCAATTCAGTTGGTTCCAGCACCGGATTGGTTCCGCTCGCGCAGCTCACATCGAGCGGTCTTGTGACCGTCGAAGAAATCGACTGGTCCTATCTACATCGTTTAGCCACTGAAGCTGCCCAGCACGCCTATGCACCGTATTCGCGCTTAAAAGTTGGCGCGGCAGCCATTGCTTCTGGTCATGAAGGTTTGCGTGTCGTGGTTGGTTGCAACGTAGAAAACGCTTCACTCGGTTTGACGCTGTGTGCCGAATGCGCGCTCATCGGCCAGTTACATCTCACCGGTGGCGGAAAACTCGTGGCCATCGTGGCTGTCGACGGAGCCGGAAACATCCTCACCCCGTGTGGACGTTGCCGTCAGCTGCTCATGGAACAAGGCGGTCCCAACCTGTGGGTCCAAGGCATCAACGGCCCCCGCCCCCACTCAGAGCTTCTCCCCGACTGGTTCGGCCCCGAAGACCTCCCAAAATAGAGCGAGCCAAGGTCGTAACAACCACCCGTCGTACTGCCGGACGAGGAAGAGCTGTCACGACGCTTCGAAGAGTTTGATATCGATTCGGCGACCAGAAATTCCTGTGGCGAAATACCTGCTGGAGCGCGAGGCGAAACGCTTAGCTGCTGGTGGAGACTCGGTCGCGGACCCCAACGATGGCGTCGACTTCGATTTCGACTTTCCATTCGGGGTTAAGGAGGCCGGCGACGATGAGGATGGTGTTTGCGGGGCGGATTGATGCGAACAGTTCGCCGTGGACCTTTTCGATCGCTGCGACACTGGCAGTTGAGGTGAGGTACACCCGGGTGCGCACGACATCAGCCAAGCCAGAACCAGCCTCCATCAGCGCCTTCTCAATGATCTCGAAACACCGCCGAGCTTGCGCTTCAGGATCGGGATTGCAGCTCCCGTCGGCCCATTGCGGCGTGGTTCCGGAGACAAACACCCGGTCATCAACTCGAATGGCCCGGCTGTAACCAACCACCAATTCATACGGCAGTCCCGATGAGATACGTTGCGAATCCGACACGCCTGCGACCGTAGTTCGTTTCTTTCTCCAACACGGGGAACCCACCACAAGCTTTACTGGCGACAGCATCTTTCTCATCTCTGCCGACCGCTACCCTGGATGGATGCCGGAACTAACTCCCGAAATCATTCGTCGAGCCCCCAAGGCCTTGTTGCACGACCATCTCGATGGTGGATTGCGGCCCCAGACGATTGTGGAATTGGCTGCTGAATACGGTTACGCCGGATTGCCCACCAACAATGTGGATGATCTCGCTGCCCATATTCGCCAGGGTGCCGATCGGTTGAGCTTGCCGTTGTATCTCGAAACCTTCGAATACACCAGCGGCGTGATGCAACACCGAGATGCACTCATCCGAGTAGCCGCCGAATGTGCCGAGGATCTCGCTGCAGATGGCATCGTGTACGCCGAAGTTCGTTACGCCCCGGAACAACATCTCCAGGCAGGCTTAACGCTCGACGAAGTGGTGCGGGCGGTCCAAGATGGGTTTGCGCTCGGTCAACAACGTGCTGCGGCCGCTGGTAACTCCATCGTGTTGGGAACGTTGCTGTGTGCGATGCGCCAAGCCGCCAAATCCTCAGCCATTGCTGAACTGGCCATCCGGAATCGTGACATTGGTGTCGTCGGCTTCGATATTGCTGGGCCCGAAGAAGGGTTCCCACCAACTCGCCACCTAGACGCGTTCCAAAAGGTGCACGACGCCAATTTCCACACCACCATCCACGCCGGTGAAGCCTTCGGACTTCCCTCCATTCACGAAGCCCTCCAAGATTGTGGCGCGGAACGTCTCGGTCACGGCGTGCGCATCGTCGATGACATCACCCTTGCCCCCGATGGCACGCACAAGTTGGGCCGCCTCGCTGCTTATGTCCGTGACCGACGGGTTCCACTCGAAATGTGCCCAACCTCAAACGTGCATACCGGGGCAGCAAAATCCATTGCCGAACACCCCGTTGCGTTACTGAAACGTCTGCGGTTTCGGGTGACCGTCTCCACGGACAATCGGCTCATGAGTGGCGTTTCGTTGACCGACGAATTTTCAAAATTGGCCGACGCTTTCGATTACAACCTGGGCGACCTGCAATGGTTCACCGTGAACGCAATGAAGAGCGCCTTCTGGCCCTTCGACGATCGCTTGCGGTTGATCGAGCAAATCATCAAACCCCGCTACGCCGCCCTCCGAGACGAACTCGCCTTCGGCACCTAACTGTGTGATCGGTTATCGATAATAGTTGTACACAATCGACCACACACTTCTTGGATCACTTCCACAGCGGCCGACTTGCCATTGGCAAAACAAACTTCCTATGCGGGCATATTGAAGCGGGTGGCGAGGTCGGCTTTGAGTGCAGCGATGCTCGTGGGTTCGGCCTGGCCGGTGCGGGTGACCGTTTCGAAATAGACCTTGCACTTGGGCTCAGTTCCGCTCGGGCGCACGATGATTCGGCCACCGTCGACAAGGCGCAGGGTAATCACATCGGAGGCAGGTTCGGAAGCAGACAAATCCCGAACCTCTTTCACGGCAACTCCGGCAACTGAGACAGGAAGATCTGCGCGCAGACGATCCATGAACGCAGCCATATCGGCAGTAGCGGTGGGTCCGTCGAAACGTAGAGACCATTGTTCGGTTCGGTAGTCGCCGTAGGTTTCACGAATCACACGCAACTCGTCAACCAACGTTGATCCCCGGGAGGCAACCAGCGCAGCGAAATCAGCCATAACTAGCGCAGCGCTGATGCCGTCTTTGTCGCGTACCAACGAGCCGACGCAGTAGCCCAGAGCTTCTTCATAGGACAACACATTGGTGAGTTCAGGTCGCGCTAAAGCAGCACGGGCGAGCCACTTGAAACCCGTCAGCGTTTCTACGTACGTTGCCCCACGTTTCGCGGCAATGGCTTCGAGGAGCGACGACGACACAATGGTGGTGCACAGCAACCGGTCAGCTGCCGTCCCAGGTACAAGAGCCAACCGGTGTTCGGCGAGTAACCAACCAATCTCGTCACCGCGCAGCGCACGCCAACCCCCTGGGACCGACAAATCAGGAATCGCTGCGGCCATACGATCGGCATCAGGATCATTCGCCAAAATAATATGTGCACCTACGGCATTGGCTGTAGCGATAGCAAGATCCAGTGCACCGGGTTCTTCGGGGTTAGGAAAGGCCACCGTAGGGAAATCGGGATCGGGGGCAAACTGTTCCGTAACCATATGAAGATCGGTGAACTCCGCCGCCGTGAGAACCATACGAATAGTTTCGCCACCAACCCCATGCATGGGCGTATAAACGATTCGCAGCGCTGCACGTGCTTCAGCCAAAGAGGAGTGCGGATCGAGGGAGGCAACCCCGGCCAAATATTCGTCGATCACCGACTGTGGAACGTAGCTAATCAGCGGGTCGTTTTCGTCGGCCAGGACAACCGGGGTGAGGGCTGAGGCGACGGCTTCGATAGCCGCAGCAATGGCTTCATCCATCGGAGGCACGATTTGCGGGCCGTCGGACCAGTAAACCTTGTAACCGTTGTCGGCTGGGGGATTGTGACTTGCCGTGACTTGCACACCAACGGCCACACCGAGATGTAACACCGCAAAAGCCAAAACCGGTGTGGGTACATGATGCGGGAAAAGATGCGCCCGCATACCTTTTGCGGCGACCACTCGGGCCGTGGCCATGGCGAAGCGATCACTCTTGTGGCGAGCGTCGTACCCAATTACTACGCCCATTTGCGCGGCGTTGGGGGTTACCGAAAGCACGTGATCGGCTAAGCCCGCCGCGGTTTGACGAACCACCAACTCGTTCATGCGGTTCGGTCCGGCACCGAGGGGCCCACGGAGCCCAGCGGTCCCAAAGGCCAACCGATGATCAAAGCGAGCATGCAAACCAGCCTCGTCGCCCACCTCCAACAGATGATCGGCCTCGGCATGGGTTTCAGGATCGGGATCGAGCGCCATCCAAGAGCGAACCTGTTGTTCCAACGCTTCATCCATCACAAACTCCTACTATCAGGGCCCATACGAGGTCCGAAGACTACAGCGACAGTCCTTCGAGAATGGCTCGTGACGATGATGTGCCAATTCGGGTAGCGCCCGCTTCGATCATCGCCAATGCTGTTGCCGTATCGCGGATTCCACCGGAGGCTTTCACACCTAAGCGGCCCCCGACCGTCGAGGCCATAAGGCGAACCGAATCCAACGTTGCTCCACCGGAGGGGTGGAATCCGGTCGACGTTTTCACGTAGTCCGCGCCGGCCGATTCAGCAACGCGGCAGCATTCGACGATCTCCGCCTCATTGAGCGCACCCGATTCGATAATCACCTTGATCAAGGCGAGTGGGGCGGCCGCAGCTACACCGGCAATCTCCTCTTCGAGTGCTTCCCAATCACCAAGTTTTACAAAGCCCAAATTGATAACCATGTCGATTTCGGTGGCACCAGCGGCATAGGCCAATGCAGCTTCTTGAGCCTTGATTCGCGCGTCAACAGCACCATTGGGGAAACCCACGACGGTACAAATGGCAATACCAGGCTCCAACAAACCTTCAACCAAAGGCAACATCGACGGGCTCACACAGATCGCGGCAACGCCGAGTTCATTGGCCTCCTCGCACAACACCCCCACCTGTTCAGCCGTGGCTTCGGGCTTGAGCAGCGTGTGATCGAGGTACTGGGAAAGTTCGTGGAGGTCCATGCATAAATCATCGTCGGGTTCTTAGCTCAACCTGAGCATGCCAACCACGTAATGTTGGGTTGCCACCCCCGACTACCCGATAGTGGTTATGAGCTCACGGCGCTTAGCAACCATTAGTTGCGGGAAGTCCGGCAACTCGCAGCGACAGCCAGGCCGTTACCTCAAACAACGAAGCCAAGGCCGCCCCACCGTGATCTTGGCCGGGATATATTTTGCGTTCCACCGAGTCACCAAGGGCGCAGAGCCTCGTTTTGAGCACAGCACTCGTTTCGACGGGAATCTGCTCGTCCTTGTCGCCATGAATTATCAGGATCGGGGCAATTGTTTTCAGACTGCCAGGCTCGTTGGCCGCTAATGCCGATTTCCACGGATCCCGGTTCATACCATCTTTCACCAGCAATTGATCCAGAGGCACCTTGTTGAACGCCGAGAAAATTTCGCTGTTGCAGCCGGTATCAACCACCGGAAGAATCTCTTGGGCCTTCGCCGTGATCACGTCGTTCAAATTAAGCGAAGGATCGGCCGCCTGGATTCCAGCGGCCACCATAAAGAGGTACCCCCGGAACGGCGAAGCTGCTACCGAATCACCAACGTTGCTGAGTTGCGACGGTGGGGCACCGGCGGCCACCCCCAACAACTTCAATTCCGGAGCCCAGGTCGCGGCAAGTTCGCCAGCAAACAACGCAGCATGGCCACCTTGTGAGTGGCCCCAGGTAACGAAACGATTCGAAACGGTCGCTCCAGGAATTTGGCGGGCGGCGCGGACGATATCAAGCACGCCACGGCCCTCGGAAACCCCAACAATGTAGGGATGGCGCCCAGGCGTTCCGAGCCCCTCGTAATCGGAGGCGACGACGGCAAACCCGAGGGCAACAAAGGCCCCAGCAACGGTGTTTTCAATGGCGGAAATGTTGTTCGACGGTGCGCAGCGATCTGCCAAACCAACCGTTCCGTGCGCATAGGAAAG
>JAYUVJ010000235.1:0-2041 GCA_043754155.1 Acidimicrobiia bacterium | reverse complement strand
TTCATCAGAACCTATGCACACAGATTACTTAGCCTGCGAGGTTCAGCAAGCCGGTTCGAAGCCCACAAGTCGAAGATACTGTCGTTGAACATCCGATTTGGTTCAGCCGGAATCAGGACGCGGTTACCTTTGCTACTGAGCGTGGTGGGTTTTTAGTGGCCGTGATAGGGCCGGGGTAGGTCGATGAGTAGCGTTTCGTTACCCGTCTGGGAATGGTTTCTTTGGTGGAAATGATCGATATTGCATGTGTACTTCGGTTGTTGATGGACCTCTAAAGAGTTGCACGCAACCCCGTGTTCCCGGTGAGAAACAGTCGATTGCTTGCCCTCACCGCCGAACGGTGCTTCGTCATGGATCACATACGTATCGCGGTGACGTTTAGGTGAGAGCCCGCTTTCGGAGGCGAGATTCTGACTGGATAGGTGCCTGATGAGGGCGATTTTACGGTTTGTGGATGCCGACGATGGTCCAGGCTTTGTGGATTGCGAGGGTTATGGGGTGGTTGGGGCCGTTGAGTTGTTGTGAGGCGTGGATGGTGTCGTTGGCGAAGGTGGTGAATCGGGCGGAGGGTCGGCGGTTCGTAGTGAGTGCGCGGTACCAAACGGGGCCAAGGGTTTCCCAGGTGTTGCCTCCAATTTCGATGGCGGCAGTGGCGAAGGCGCGGTTGGGGATGCCGGAGTTTTCGTGGACTCCTCGGTGGTCGGCGGTTCCTCGGTAATAGGTGGTCATGTGGTTGGGTTGTTGGTCGTAGGGGTTGGCAGTTCCGGGGTTGAGCATGGAGCGGAGTGCTGATGGGCGGCCGTCGGGGAATGCAAGTGCAGTACCAACAACGTCGTGTCCGATGAGCCAGTGGTCTTCGTTAGCAGCGATTCCGTGATGCCTTTGGCGTGTGAGGGTGCCGAAGACGTCGGAGATGTGTTCGTTGAGGGCGCCGGCTTGGGCTGTGTAGTTGAGTTGGTATGTGGACTGGGTAATGGCGTGGGTGAGTTCGTGGGCGACTACATCAATGGCGGATACGAGCGTGTCGGTGCGGATGATGAGGTTGTCGCCGTCGCCGAAGATCATATGGCCGTTGCCGTCCCAGAAGGCGTTGGCGTAGTTTTCGGCGTAGTGGATGATACCGATGAGTGGTGCGCCGAGTCCGTCGAGTGAGTTCCGGCCGTGTATCTGGTCGAAGTAGTTGAATGCGATTCCGAGGGTGTCGTATGCAGCGTTGGCGGATGGGTCGGTCGCAGCTATTCCGTCTTCGTTGCGGAGTTGTTCGGTGGCGCGTAGATCGTTGCGGTGGTGTGCGTTGTAGATCGTGCGTTGTGGTGTGAATCGTGGTGTTGAAAAACTTTTAGGTACCGACGGTTTTGGTGCGTTGGTTGCTGATGTTCCGGTCGGGTGGCTGGCAGCGAGTTGTTGCGCGTTGACACGTGCGGTTCTGATTTCGCGGTCGTAGGCGAGTGTTTTTGTGGCGCTGGCTCGCACGGCAGGGTCGGGATGGTTCGCTGCAAGCCGGGTGAGTACGAGTGGCGGAACCAAAAAACACGCTGTACACATACGGCTCATCTTGCCACTTTTCGGCTTCTTTGCACGAGCCTGTTCAGCATGAAGGGCAGTTCCTTTATTCGGGTTCGGTGGGGTCTTCGGTTTCGATTGGGGTTGTGGTTAGGAGGTCGGGCCAGGTTCGGCGTAGGTATCGGTCGAATTGGGGGACGGTGAAGGCGGCGAGTCTGTGAGGTCGTCGGTGAGTTGCCCTGAGTCGCCGAGACCGGCTTCGGGTTCTATGCCCCAGCCCAAGGTGAGTTTGCCCTCTGGGTTCACGGTTAGCTCGAACGAGCGGAGTACCCCGGCGGCACGGCGGGCGCGGGTTGACCAGCGTTCTTTGGTGTCGAGCTGAAGGAGTGTTCTTCTGGCAAGTTGAACCATGCGTGAGGTGAATGGTTCGCGCTTGCTGATTTCGGCTTCGACGGTTACCCAGTTGGCATTCCGTGCCTGATTTTCGAAGCGGTTGAGGAGCACAGTTTTCCCGACGCCTCGAAGCCCGGTGATCAAC